>JAKFXR010000016.1 GCA_021731285.1 Polaromonas sp.
GCACCGCAGGTTGCCCCCGTAGCGCAAGCGAAGGGGGACGCAGACAGCAGGGTCGCCTTTTCTTTTGCTTACTTTTCTTTTGGCGACGCAAAAGAAAAGTGAGTTGCCGCCGGGCAACCCCCGGCTTGTTGGCGCACCACCGGCGCATGAGGAAGGCATGGAACCCGGATCAAGCCCGGGATGACAAATCCGGGGTCCGGGAGGACAGCAACGTCAAGCCGCTTCCTTGTAGAAGAACCCGCGCTGGATTCCCCGGGGCGCCAACGGCTTCACAGCCTCGTGAATCGCCCCGATGTGCTCGGGCGTCGTGCCGCAGCACCCACCCACGATGTTGACCAGCCCCTCGTCAGCAAACTCGCGCAGCAGGCGCGAGGTCACGTCCGGGGTCTCGTCAAACCCGGTGTCGCTCATCGGATTGGGCAACCCGGCGTTCGGGTAGCAGCTGATGAAGGTGTCGCCGGCCACACGCGCCAGCTCCTGGATGTAGGGACGCATCAGCGCCGCACCGAGCGCGCAATTGAGGCCGACCGCCAGCGGCTGCGCGTGGCGGATGCTGTGCCAGAAGGCGGTCACGGTCTGGCCGCTCAGGATGCGGCCCGAGGCGTCGGTCACTGTACCGCTGATGATCAGCGGCAGGCGCTCACCGCTGTTGTCAAAGTACTCGTCAATCGCAAACAGCGCCGCCTTGGCATTGAGCGTGTCAAAAATGGTCTCCACCAGCAGCACGTCTGCGCCGCCTTTGACCAAAGCTTCTGTTTGCTCGTAATAGGCCTTGCGCAGCTCCTCGAAGCTGGTGTTGCGCGCGCCGGGGTCATTGACGTCGGGGCTGATGCTGGCAGTTTTGGGGGTGGGGCCGAGCGCACCGACCACAAACCGGGGCTTCTCCGGCGCGGAAAACTTGTCACAGGCCGCGCGCGCAATGCGGGCCGACTCGAAGTTCATCTCGACCGCAAGGTCGGCCATGTCGTAGTCGGCCTGGGCCACGGTGGTGGCGCCAAAGGTGTTGGTCTCTATCATGTCAGCGCCGGCGGCCAGGTAGCCTTCATGGATGTCCTGAATCACATCGGGGCGGGTCAGGCTCAGCAGCTCGTTGTTGCCCTTCACGTCTTTATGGAAGTCCTTGAAGCGCTCGCCGCGGTACTGCGCTTCGCTCAGCTTGAAGCGCTGGATCATGGTGCCCATCGCGCCATCGAGGATGGCGATGCGTTTTTCCAGGATGGCAGGGAGCGCGGCTCCGCGGGTGTAGATGGCTTGCTTCATGCCCCGATTTTAAGGCGCAGGCCATACACGGACAAACCCACGGACAATTTTCAACCCGCCCCAAGCAAGCCCCCTGGGGGGCCGTCGGCGCCCTCTCCCTTCAAGCAGGGGCCGCGGGTCCGGCTTCGCCGGCCCGCAGGCGCAGCGTCCACTAGGGGCTGGAGCCTGCGGCTCCAAAGCTGCTTGAGCAGCTTTGGACGGGCGACAGAGGCGACGCGTCTCGCGACGCCGCGGCCTGCAAGGCCTCGTGCATTACACGAAGTGAAAAGCGTGGGGGCCCTGTTTTCCCCTGACAATAGCGGTTCCTCCCAACCCCCGCCATGAAACATCTCCAACCCAAAGAAGCCTGGGACTACCTGCAGCAACACCCCGACGCCCTGTTTGTCGATGTGCGCATGGAAATCGAGTCGCTGTACGTGGGCCGCCCGCCCGGTGTCGTGAACGTGCCCTGGTACGAATACCCCGACCTGCTGCCCGATCCCGCAAAGTTTGCCGCCGCGGTGACGCAAGAGGCCAGCAGCAAGGCGCAGCCCGTGTTGCTGATCTGCCGATCCGGCCAGCGCACACTGGACGCGGGCAAAGCGCTGGAGAAAGCAGGCTTTACCGAGGTGATCAACGTCGTGCACGGCTTTGAGGGTGAGCTCGATGAGCAGTTTCAGCGCTCCACCCTGAGCGGCTGGCGCTTTGACGGCTTGCCGTGGGAGCAGATGTAGCCTTGCCGGATCCCACGACCGCTCCTTCTGCGCTGGACATCCTCGGCCAGGTTTTTGGCTACGCCGACTTTCGCGGGCCCCAGCAGGCCATCGTGGACCACGTGGTGCGGGGCGGCGACGCGCTGGTGCTGATGCCGACCGGCGGCGGCAAATCGCTGTGTTACCAGATACCGGCGATCGTCCGGCAAAAAGCCGGTCATGGGGTCACAGTGGTGATCTCGCCATTGATCGCACTGATGCACGACCAGGTCGGCGCGCTGCACGAGGCAGGGGTTTCCGCGGCCTTTCTCAACTCCACCCAGACGCAGGAAGAAAGCGGCCTGCTGGAAAAGCAGTTGCTGCGCAACGAGTTGACCCTGCTGTACGCCGCACCAGAGCGCATCAACACACCGCGCATGAAAGGCCTGCTGGGGTCCCTGCATGAGCGCGGCCTGCTGAGCCTGTTTGCGATCGACGAGGCGCACTGCGTGAGCCAGTGGGGCCATGACTTCAGGCCCGAGTACCGCTCGCTCAGCCTGCTGCACGAGACCTTTCCGGACGTTCCGCGCATTGCGCTGACGGCCACCGCCGATGCGCTGACGCGCCAGGACATGATCGAGCGTCTCAAGCTGCAGGACGCGCGCGAATTCGTCAGCAGCTTTGACAGGCCCAACATCCGCTACACCATCGTCGAAAAAACCGATGCCACACGCCAGTTGCTGCGTTTCATTGAAAGCGAGCATGCGGGCGAAGCCGGTATTGTCTATTGCCAGTCGCGCAAGCGCGTGGAAGAAGTCGCAGAGGCGCTCGCCGACGCCGGCATCAAGGCCATGGCTTACCACGCGGGGCTGGACAGCGCGTTGCGCCAGCAGCGGCAGGACCGCTTCCTGCGCGAGGAGGGCATGGTGATGGTGGCGACCATTGCCTTCGGCATGGGCATCGACAAGCCCGATGTTCGTTTTGTGGCGCACCTGGACATGCCGAAAAACATCGAAGGCTACTACCAGGAGACGGGGCGTGGCGGGCGTGACGGCTTGCCCACCGACGCCTGGATGACTTATGGTCTGCAGGACGTGGTGAACCAGCGCCGCATGATAGACACCAGTGACGCCGCCAGCGAGGAGTTCAAGCAGGTCATGCGCGGCAAACTCGACGCCCTGCTGACACTTGCCGAAGACACGCGCTGTCGTCGTGTCAGTCTGCTGCACTATTTCGGCGAAGACAGTCAGCCTTGCGGCAACTGCGACAACTGTTTAAACCCACCAGTCGTCTGGGACGCCACCGAGGCTGCCCGCAAAATGCTCAGTTGCATTTATCGGGTGCAGCAGGCCAGCGGCATCAGCTTTGGCGCCGGCCACCTCATGGACATCCTGCGCGGCAAAACCACAGAAAAAGTGCTGCAGCACGCCCACGACAAACTCAGCACCTTTGGCATAGGCGCTGACCTGAGCGAAGTGCAGTGGCGCGGCGTGCTGCGCCAGCTCATTGCCAAAGGCATGGTTCGGGTGGACCCCGACGCCTTCAACACCCTGCAACTCCTGCCCGATGCACGCCAGGTACTCAAGGGCGAGGTCAGCGTGATGCTGCGCGAGCAGGCGGCTGGCGAGAAGTCCGGCAGCCGCAAGAAGGGGACCAAAACATCCGTCAAGGGCCTGGCTGAAGCTGCCCTCAACGCCGGTGCGCTGGAGCGCCTGGCGCGCCTCAAAGCCTGGCGCGCAGAGGTGGCGCGTGAGCACAACCTGCCGGCCTTCGTGATTTTTCACGACGCCACCCTGCGGGCGATTGCGGAGCGATCACCGCACAATCTGGCGGACCTGGAGGGCATCAGCGGCATAGGTGCCAAAAAGCTGGAGGCCTATGGCGGCGAGGTTTTACGGGTCTGCGCCGCAGACTCATGACAAAAGTGAACCTTTGCCCTTTGGCCATGCGGATCTGTCGCTATAAAATATGTAGCGAATGAGCCCGGTCGCGCTGACGACTTCGTGCTGCGGCACAATGCGCGGGTGGGATTTTTGAAAAATATCATGGTTGGGAGAAACGCAAGCGCCCTGATCCGGATGGTGATGGCCGTGCTTTGCCTGCACACAATGCTGCTGGCCAGCCCCGCCCAGGCTGCCGCCGAACCGCTGGTACTGGGCAGCAATGGCGCGCCGCTGACGCTGACGCCGTCGCTGGACGTCTGGCTGGACCCCGACGGACGGACTTCGGTGGAGAGCCTCGAGGCCGGGGCGGACACCTTGCCATTTGCGCCGGCTCAGGCTGACAAAAAATACGATCTTGACGGTGGCGCGTTATGGCTGCGCTTTGAAGCGGTGGTGCAGGACCCACGGACTGCCTGGAAGATGGAGTTGCCGATGTCGGGAATCGACAAGGTAACGCTGCACTACCGGGACAGCCTTGGCCGCTGGGTGGTTCAGCAGGCCGGAGACACGCTGCCCTCCAGCGCATGGGAGCAACCGGGCCGCTATCCGGTGTTTGCCCTGAACCACGAAATCGGTCAGACCACCACTTACTACCTCCGGGTTGACCATGCGCGGGTTCCCTTCTCCACCATGCCGGTGGTGTTGGGCGATGCGCAGCTGGCGACCGCCTGCCAGCTTGAGAGCCTGCTGCTCGGCGCCTACTTCGGGCTGGCGACCCTGGCCACCCTGCTGGCAGCGCTCATTGCCTTCTCCTACCGTGACATGGGTTTTGCGACCTACGCCCTCTACATGGGTACCTTTTCGGCCGCGCAAGCCGTCTTTACCGGAGTGGCAGGGCTTTACTGGTGGCCGCAGCTGCCCGAGCTGAACAATGTTGCCATTGTGGTGCTGCGGGTGACGGCCGCAGCGAGCGCGCTGCTGTTTGTGCGCACCATTGCGACCCCCAAGCGTTTTTCGCGCGCACTGGACTGGTTGATTCTGGCCCTGATCTGGTTGCTGCCGGCGATCGCCCTGCTCGACGCGGCACATCCCAGCCCGGAAAGCTTTGTACTGATCAACAGCCTGATCGGCGCCTCCATCCTGGTTCTGCTGCTGGTGGTGGGCGTCTCACTGGTGGAAGGTGATCGCCATGCGCGATGGATCGTCCTCGGTTTTCTCCCGATCATCCTGGCGGCGCTGTTCCCGCTGCTGCGCAATTTCGGCTTGATGACTTCGGGGTTTCTGACACAACACGCCTTGCTGATTGGCTCGGCCATTGAAGCGCCCATTTTGTTTTATGGCCTGCTCCGCCGCGTGACGCAGCGGGGTGAGCCAACGGCCCGGGCAAGTGCGCTGCGCACGACCGACCCGCTGACTGGGCTGGGTTCGGCCAGACTTCTTCTGGGCAAACTGCGCCAGGCAAGCAGCACGGCCGAGCGCTACCAGTTGCCCTGCGCACTCTTGCTGGTCAACCTGAGCAACCTCTCCCGCCTGCAGCAGCAATACGGGCGGGAAACCGGCGACCGTGCCATGGTGCTGGCGGGGGCGCGCATACGGGCCGCGGCCCAGACCACGGACACCGTGGCGCGCGTAGGCGACAGCCACTTCGCCCTGCTGCTTGAAGGCCCCATGAGCAGTGACTCGGTCAACGACGTGGCGACCAAAATCCTGGCCAGCGGACTGCGGCCGTCGATGGAATTGCCCGAGGCCGATCCGCTGCTTTTTCACATTGCCATCGGCTACATGGCCAGCCCCAAAAAGTTGAGTCCGGCACAGGCACAGGCCTGCCTGGACCGGATGATGCACACCTCCAGGGAGATGAACGACGGATCGGGCAAAGCCATCCGCATGGTTCACCTGTGACTTGAAGAAAAGCGGAACCCGTGCCCTGCGGCATGCGATCCGCCGGACTCGAACGGTCTACTGCATGAAACCCATGCTGCGGGCCTCGCGGACCTCCGGCTTGATCCGGTGCTCGGCTTCGAGCTGGGACAAAAACTCATCCGCCGAGAACACCGCAGCCAGGATGTCCGTCTGCCGTTTGACCGCAGCAAAATCACCGGGGCACAACTGCGTCAGCTTGTCCAGCCTTTGCTGCAATTCCGTCGTGAGCGCCTGGACGTCGCCCGCCAGCGCTTCCGCAATGAACATCTGCTCCCGCTGCGCACAAGTTAGCGGCAGGAACCTGATTTTGAACGTAAAGCGCCGCAGCGCCGCCTGGTCAAGGCTTTCCATCAGGTTGGTGGTACACACAAAAATGCCGGTGAAGCGCTCCATACCCTGCAGCATTTCGTTGACTTCAGTCACCTCGTAAGTGCGCTGCGCGCCGCGCCGGTCCTGCAGAAAGCTGTCGGCCTCGTCCAGCAGCAAGACCGCCTTTTCCGCCTCCGCCTCGCTGAACATCGCGGCCATGTTCTGCTCGGTTTCGCCTACATACTTGCTCATCAGGTCACTGGCCTGCTTGATGATCAGCGGGCGGTCCAGGGCTTTGGCCAGATGTTCGGCAAGCGCTGTTTTGCCGGTACCCGGCGCGCCATAAAAACACAGCGTGCCGTGCCCGCGCGCCTTCAAGGCTTCGACGATACGCGGCACCTCAAAGCGCGACTCGACATTGAGCATGGACAAATCGTAGGTCGTCACGCTGCGCCGGCCAACTGCATCGGCCTTGTTGCCCAGCGCCAGATCTGCATTTTTGAGCTGGCGCTCGATCAGCGACTCCATCAGCGCGCCTTGACCTCCCGCCAGAATCGCCGCCATGCCGGCCTCATCGGTTGACTGGCCGGGGTGACTGGCCAGTTTGGCAAAGCGCACCGCGGTTCGGATCTGGGCAGGCGTCAGGCCCTTGCGCCCGGTCAGTCGCGCCACAAAGGCGTCGCTGACCTGCACGCCCTCCAGCGTCTTGCGCACCAGGCCTTCCCTGGCGCCCGGCGGCGGCGACTTGAGCTCCAGGTGGTAGGCAAAGCGGCGCCTGAAGGCCGGGTCGATCTGCTCTATGCGGTTGGTGACCCACAGGGTGGGCACGGTGTTCGTCTCCAGGATCTGATTGACCCATGCCTTGCCACTGACTGAAGCGCTGGCAGGCGCGGCGAGTTGCTCCGAACGCGCCATCAGCTGCGCAGCTTCGCTGGAGATGGTGGGAAACACGTCTTCCACCTCGTCGAAAAGCAGGGCCGCATGCGCGCTGCCCTTGAGAAACACCTGCGCAATCTGCAGTGAGCGGTAACGGTCGCGCCCGCTCAGCGAATTGCCATCCCGGTCGGCGTACTCCACCTCGAACAAATCGAGTCCCGCAGCTTGCGCCACCACCTTGGCCAGCTCGGTTTTACCAGTGCCCGGGGGGCCATACAGAAGGATATTGACGCCAAGCTCCTTGCTGGCTACCGCATTGAGCAAAAGCGAAACCAGCACTTGCGCGTCTTCGCGCGCAAAGGAAAAGTCGGTCAGGCCCAGGCTGCTGCGCGCCACCGGCCGGGTAAACACCGCCATCAACTCGTTCTGGTCACGGTATTCACGCATCAGCACTGGGGGGAGTTTTTCGCTGACCTTCATGAGGTCGGCCAGGTCGGTGATGTTGTGTTCGGAGATCAGGTTCTCCACCATGCCGATACGCTCAAGCCTCGATCCGGCGCGCAGGGCCTCGGCGACCTCGTTGGCCTTGACACCGGCCACGTCGGCAATCGCGGCGTAGGCTTCGGGCGCATTGTTGACCTTGAACTCCACCAGCAGCGAGCGCAGGTCGCGCTGGTAGCGCGCCAAGGTGCCGTACAGCAGCAAGGCGCGCTCGGCCTGGTTAAGTTGAAGCAGATTGGCCAGCGCATCGATGTTCTTTTCGACCAGGGTGGACTGCTTTTTCAGCGCATGCGTCAACCAGTCGCCAGTAGCGCTGAGCACCGACAGCAAATCCTTGGGCTGATCCTTGGCGTGCTCGTCAAGATAGAAGAAAAGCGTACCTTCTTCATAGGGCCCGCGCCATGCCCCGTGGCGGTTCATGAACTCGGTGTCGGTCAGCCCCTCGTGGCCGCGCCAGAGTTCGTTGTCCTTGCAGCGGCGTCCCAGGAACTCGCGCAAGCGTTGCAACGCCGGCAGCGGCCATACCAGATGACGCCCCGACAGGGACAGCAGGCTGTTGAGATCGCGGCGTACATTGAATTTGGCGCCCTGCCGCGCGGCCAGTGTCAGCACAAAATGCGAACACATGAGATCGAGCACCGGCGCGTCCTTCAGGCCGGGCGACAGCAACAGCTGGCCATGCTTGTCGGAACCGGAACGCTTGCTCATTGAAGACCTCCAGCCTGAAGGAAACACCACTTGCCCATGCACGCCTGTTTGCGCGCACGCCTAACCATAACGCAGCTTGGAGCATCAGGGAAGACGCCGTGCAAGAAGGTCCGTGTGAATTGCGCCACAAAACCTGCTTCAAACCAGCCACAATCGGCGCTCTTGCCGGGGAAAAATATGTGGAAAGCACCATGCTCACTTTGACGGATATCCAGGCTGCAGCGCTACGCCTGCATGACCACCTGCTGGACACCCCCTGCGTGGTGTCCAAAACGCTCTCGCAGATCACCGGGGCGGAGGTATTTCTCAAATTTGAAAACCTCCAGTACACAGCGTCCTTCAAAGAGCGCGGTGCCTGCAACAAGCTGGCCCAGCTGTCCGGTGCCGAGCGCCAGCGCGGCGTGATTGCCATGAGCGCGGGCAACCATGCCCAGGGCGTGGCTTACCACGCGCAGCGTCTTGGGCTACGGGCGGTGATCGTCATGCCGCGTTTTACCCCCGGAGTGAAAATCGAGCGCACCCGCGGCTTTGGCGCCGAGGTGCTGCTCCAGGGGGACACCCTGGAAGAGTCTAGAGCCCACGCGCTCGGGCTGGCGGAGCAGGAAGGCCTGGTGTTTGTTCACCCCTACGACGATGACGCCATCATTGCAGGCCAGGGAACCGTTGCGCTGGAAATGCTGCATGCTGTTCCTGAACTCGACACACTGGTGGTAGCGGTAGGCGGGGGTGGCCTGATTGCCGGCATGGCCACCGCTGCCCGGGCCATCAAGCCCGGCATCGAGATCGTCGGGGTGCAAACCTCGCGGTTTCCGGCCATGATCAACGCCATCAAGGGAACGCACCATCCCCAGGGGAGCAGCACGATTGCCGAAGGGATTGCCGTCGGCACTCCCGGCGTCATCCCGCAAGCCATCATCGCCCGGCTCGTGGACGATCTGGTCCTCGTCGACGAAGGCGACATCGAGCAAGCGCTCGTGATGTTGCTGGAGATCGAAAAGACGCTCGTTGAAGGCGCGGGCGCAGCCGGCCTGGCGGCGCTGCTGAAATACCCGGCACGCTTCAAGGGGAAAAAAGTCGGGCTGGTGCTGTGCGGCGGCAATATCGACCCGCTGCTGCTTGCCGCCATCATTGAGCGCGGCATGGTGCGCGCCGGACGCCTGGCACGCATCCGGGTGAGCGCGCGCGACGTTCCGGGGTCTCTGGCCCAGATCACGGCAACCGTCGCCGGCGCCGGCGCCAACATCGATGAAGTTCACCACCAGCGGGCCTTCACCATGCTCTCGGCACAAAATGTGGATATCGAACTGGTGATCCAGACCCGGGGGCGTGAGCACATCACACAGGTGTTGAAGGTTCTGCGCGCCGCGGGTTTTCAGGCTGAGGAACAACAATGAACGCTTCACTTCTGCAAGCCGCGCTCCCCCAGTACTTTGCGCCCTGGGTGCAGGCCCTGGATCTTCGGGTCCAGTCGCTGGACGAGCAGGGGGTGACCCTGCGCCTGCCCCAAAATCCGCAATTGTCGCGGGTCGGCGGCATGCTTTGCGGCCAGGCCATGATGGCCGCTGCCGACACCGCGATGGTGCTGGCCCTGATGCATCACTTTGGCGAATTCAAACCATGCACGACGGTGCAGCTGGGCAGCAGCTTTTTAAGGCCCTTGTCCAGCCAGGACGCGCTGATTGAAGCGCGCGTGCTGCGTGCTGGCAAATCACTGGCTTTTGGAGAAATCGATATTCGCGGCGCGAACGACGGCAAAAGCGTCAGCCGCTTCTCCGCCACGTACGCACTGCTTTAGAGGAGGCCCTGCCCCACGCTGTCGCGGCCAACTAGTTCCAGCCGATCACATCAAACCCTTTGTCGCTCAGGCAGCGCTGGACAAAATTACGGTAGATGCCGCTGGGCCGGTCGCCGCGAAAAGCGCCCTGCACCGCCCCGGCCGAACCACCCACGGCCGCGCCTGCGGCACCAGCCCGGACGACGCCTTCGCCACCGCGGCCGGTGATGAGCGCGCCCACGGCGGCGGCAACGCCGCCGGTAGCTGCGCCCGCCCCGGCGCCGCGGGCCACGGCGTTGTTTTTTTCTTCAGGAGTGAGTCCGGCCGAAACTGCCTTGGCCATACATAGATCGACTTCGGCACGCGCCTGCGCCTCGCCAATGCGGTTCAGCGCCGCATTGGGGTACAGCACGGGGCGCGCCGAAGAACTGCCGGGGCCGGTGCTGGCGCAACCGCTCACGCCCCCCACCACCAGCGCCGCTGCGCACAAGAGACCAGGCCGGAAAGACGGCCAGATGAAGCGAAAGCTGTAAAATCGCAAAAATCGTCTCCCGTTTTCAGGAATCACCATGTCAAGCCCCGAACATTCAACCAATGCCGCCCATAACAGCCCCACCCCCGCTCAGGAGCAGGATGCCGTAGAGGCGATTGTGCCGCTGATGCCCATCGTACTGCCGGTGGCTGGCGGTGTGCTCATGTTCCTGCTGGCCTTCATCGCCATCTACATGGCCTGAGCCAGGCCGCGTTCCGGCTAGCCGTGCAAGCCGGGCGCGGATGACGATCGGCTCACCATCAGCATCCCGACAATAAACGCAATCAGGTGCCCCTCCGGAAATGTCCGGAAATGTCCGCTGAAGAGACTTGTGGCGCACCATGCAAGCACGCAACCGGCCGCCAGCTTTCCGTAGGGGTTGCCGTCTTTCAGGCAATGCCAGAGCATGGCGCCAATCAGCAGAAAAAACGACGCCAGACCGATCAGGCCATTTTCCGCGGTCACGAACAGATACTGGTTGTGCGGATCGTCTGCAGGATCGCTTTGCCACCCCTGGTACTTTTCTGCCGCCAGCGCGCTGTAGTGCTTCTTGAAGGCTCCCGTCCCGAGGCCAAATGCCGGATTCTGTTTGATCAACTCCAGCGTCGTTTCATACAAAACCATTCTCTTTCCCAGGGAGGTCTCCAGCGGGACCGTCGCAAATGCCCGGGCCTCGTTCACCCCCTGCATCACCCGCTGCTGAACCGAGGGCGAAGCATAAAAAGCAAAGACGGCAACAAGAACAGCGGCAAACGAGCCCGCCACCAGACCTCGCCATCCCCGCCACATGGCAAACGCCCAGGCAACGAGCACCAGAAAAACCACATAGCCGCTTCGCCCGTGAGTCACCACCGCGATATTCAGAGTGAACGCCGCGGCAAGAGCCCGCAACGCCCAAGTGCCGGCGCTCGGGCGTGGTTGCAGCGAAAGCCAGAATGCGAGAAACGCGGCAAGGGCAAAAACCATTCCCTGGGTAACGTTGGAGCGGAAAACATTTTCGGCAATCAGCGGGGTCACGGCCCGCACACTGCGGATGGGCAACAGCCTGGACAACTCCTGCACCATCGGACTGGTCAAGGCGAAGGATGCGACAAGGCCTGTCGCCGCAGTTGCCAGAAAAGCCTTCAGAAAACGACGCTTGGGCTGCGCATCAGAAAAAATCAGCACGAGCGGAAGAACAAGAACAATTTTCCGTTCTGAATACAAGGTGGTCAACGCGTAGGACATGGGGGCATCGGTGTACAACAACCCAATGACCTGCCAGCCGAGGTACACAGCGAGAGCCAGCGCAAATCCTCTCGGGAAATTTTCCGTCGCCAGCTGCCGGCGGGCGTCCGAGAGGCAGACCGCAAGAAAAAGCAATAAAAAGACAGCAATGCCGATGTTCGCAAACGCCGTTGAAACCAGATTGGCGCATACAGCAAAAATGGCTGCATTCTGCGTCCACTTGACCAGGACGGAAGACGAGGCAGAGAGAGGGGCGCGCTCATTCATTGGCGGTAGGCTCACGGTTTGGCGGCTACAGGCTGTGGATTCAACTGTGGCGCCGACGCCGCCACAGTTTTTTCCAGCGGAACTGCAGGGCCTGAAACCACAGGGGGTGGGACTTGTCCAGCGCCGACGGAAACTTTCCGTTGTGGCTGCCTTGCTCAACCACGGGAGGCTCCAGCCAGTACATTGGGGTGGCCAGGGTCCTGTCGATATGTTCAAAGGTGTGATCAATTGGCAAAGTGATGCCGTTTGCAGCAATCCAGTCAAGCCTTCTTTTGGCAGTCGCCAGCGAAACGATATAGGAGTCTGCGAACTTGCCCTGATTACGCGGGTACAACCGCTGGTCTGGCCGGATGTCTTCCTTCGGTACGTAATAGTGCCCGCCGCAGCCCAAAAAGGTGACATGCGGATCGGCGAGCATCAGCTCTTCGCGCATCAACGCCTTCAGCGAAGGCCAGAACTGCTCGGACAAAATGACATCGTCCTCCAGCACGAGCGCCCTTGAGATGTTTCTCTCGACCATCCATTGGTGCGCCTGCCAGTGCTTGAGCGCGCAGGACTGCTGAGCCGGCGACAGCCCATCGCCCCTGAAAAAGCGCTGCCGTGTGGCAGGCAGGATGGCTGGAATGTCGAAATCGAGAACGAATTCAAAAGGCAAACCCAGCGCTTCCATCTGGTTTTCTATGGATCGCCGCCGTTGCACAAAACTGGTGGCATGGACAACAAAAATCGCATCCAGCCCCTGCGGCAAGGCTTGGGTGGGCGGTATCGGGGAGGGCGTGGCGGTGGGCATGGACAAGGCGTCGGTGAAGTTCGCTCCGGGCTGCGGCAGCGTGTTCGATTCTAGGTGAGGCGCCGCCACTGGCAGACTCTCCATGCCCTGCGGCGCTGCACACCAACAACGTTTGTGCCACAAGCGAGCGAATTCGGACTGCTTTTGCGCTTGAAACGCAAGCCGCATGCTAACCTTTTGTCGCCAGCGTCGGGCTGGGCGAGGGGTTTCAACATGGCAAAAAAAATCGGCGCAATTGCACTGCTGTGTCTGGCCTGGACGCTGGTAGCGGCCGCGCCTGCCGATGACGTGAAGGCCCTGCTTGAACAAGGCAAGGACAAAGAAGCCTATGAGGCCGGCAAAGCGACGCCCGACGCCCTGGGCACGCCCCTCTTCGACTTTTATTTCGGCATCGCTGCACTCAACGCGGGGGTTCCAGGCGAGGGCGTGCTTGCGCTGGAGCGCTACCTGCTTCAGTTTCCGGACAACCGGTCGGCCCAGTTCCAGCTTGCACGCGGCTATTTCATCCTCGGCGAAGATCAGCGCGCGAGGGAAGAATTTGCCGGGCTCTCGGCAGCAGCCACCGGATCCGAGCTGGAGAACGTCAACCAGTTCCTCGACGCGATTCGGGCCCGTGAGTCACGCTACAAACCAACCTCTTCGGCATTTTTTGAAATCGGCCGCGGCTACGACAGCAACATCAACAGCGGAATCCGTAGCGGCCAGGTCGCCGGTCTGCCGCTGGGGTTTCTGGTCCTGCCGGGGCAGTCATCCGAAAGGCAATCCGACTCTTTCCGCACGGTGTCCGCTGGCTTGCAAGGCGTCTATCCGGTCGCCCCGGGCGTGGCCCTGTACGCCGGCGGGTTGTTCACCGCGCGCAGTCATTTCAAGCACACCAGCGACGTCTTCGACCAGCACATGCTTGCCCTCCAGGGTGGCATCTCACTGCTGGAGGGCCGCAACCTGTACCGCCTGGGTGTGGACGTCGCCAGCCTGTCTGTGGACAACCAGCAGTACCTGTCCCTGCGCACCCTCGTCGGTGAATGGCAATACCAGAGCGACCAATACAACCGCTTTTCCCTCTCGGCCCAACACTCCCGGCAGACCTATCACAACATCAATACCTTCCTGGACATAGACAAGACTTTCCAGGTGAATTCAGGCGCCGATATCAGAAACAGCGGACTGGCGAGCCTGACCGGTGCGTGGACCCGAACGCTCACCCATCCCTGGAACCCGGTGTTCACTACCAGCCTGAACGTGGGCAGCGAGAGGAACCGCCGTGAGCGACCAGACCTTTCACGCGAAATCTGGGGCGCGCGCTTGACGGTCGTCATCCAGCCGCAGCCCAAGTGGACGGTAGGCAGCGGCCTGAGCTACCAGGAAAGCCGGTATATCAGCGATTTCGCCACCGCCATCCCGCCACGGCGAGACCAGTTTTACGCGCTTGATCTTTCCGCCGCTTATGCGCTGGATCGCAACTGGTCCCTGCGCGGCGAGTACCAGCATGTCAATCAAAATGCCAATATCGGCTTTTATTCCTATACGCGTGAGTCGTTTGCGCTCAAACTGCGCTACGACTTCAAATAATGGAGGCTCATCATGAAGATGACCAGCATGGCCGCCGCCGCTTTGTTTGCCGTGCTTTCAGCCGGGCTGCATGCGGCCCCAGCCGGAAAGATACTTGCCGTCGCCGGTGACGCCACGCTGGCCCGGGCCGGACGGCAGATGCCGCTGCAGGCGGGTGCCCTGGTTGAGAGCGGGGATATCCTTGAGGTTGGCGATCGCAGCAGCCTGCAAGTGCGGTTCACCGATGAATCCGTGGTGGCGCTTCGCGCCAACAGCCAATTCAGGATTGAAGACTACAAGTTCGACAAAAGCGCCGACTCCGACCGCTCCATTCTGGGATTGCTCAAAGGCGGCATGCGCACCATCACCGGCCTGATAGGCAAGGCCAATCAGAAGAACTACGCGGTACGCACTTCCACCGCCACCATCGGCATCCGCGGCACCCACTTCAGCGTGGTGTCGTGCAACAACGATTGCCGCAACCCGGACGGAACGCAGGGCGCCAATGGCACCTTTGGCGCCGTCACCGACGGGCGCATCACGGTCTCCAACGAAAGTGGTCAGCGCGAATTTGGCCAGCAGGACTTTTTCCACGTTCCTACCGCCGCTTCCGCCCCGGTTCGTTTGCTCGCCCCTCCGGCGATTTTGAACGACCGCAGCCCGGGGACGCGCGGCCGCAGCCCAACCGGCGAAGCGCCCGGCTCCGCCACTGGTTCGGCCCAGGCGCGGGATGGCGATGGCACCAACACGCGGACATCCACCTCCCCGCAACTGACCGAACAAACGGCACCGGTCACCCAGCTGATCTCCCCGGTGACGCGCGTTTCTTCTACCGATTTGCCCAGTGTTGTTTACAGCGGAGGTAGCAGCAGCGGGATCACAGTGCTCGAAACCCGTCTGGGCAACAACTCCACGGCGATAGAGGCCAACGCCAGAAATTACAGCGTTCTTGAGCTTCGCAATGAGGTGTCGGAGGTCAGCGGAGCCCTGTTCAACAATGCTGCCAGCCTGGCCAGCGCTTTTCGCTCGATACGTGCTGTCGGTGGCAATGACGCCGCCGGAGTCTATTGGATGTATGAGTCACCCAATGCTGGTTCAGCCGCCAATCGGCAGCTGGGCTCGCACCACGCCTGGGGTGACACGCCCAAGGTCCAGTTGCCCGGCGCCGGCACGGCCCAGTACAACTTCGTCGGAGGAACCACGCCTACAGACAATTTTGGCCGCTCCGGAACCTTTTCGGGCGGCAATCTGCTCATGAATTTCGGCGCGCGCACTGTCACCACCCCCACCATGTCGCTTACCTTCACCACCCAGGGCAGCGTGGGAGCGGTGACCTACACCCTCAGCTCGGCAGTATTGCCAATGGGCGGAGGCCCCCATTCCGTCACCACCACCACCACATCCTGTCTTCCCTCCGCATGCGCAGGAACCCCCACGGGTTCGTTCAATGGCCGGTTCGTGGGTGCTACCTTGCAAGGCTACGCCGCAGCCATCACTGCGGGCACCACCGCATTGGGTTCGGGGCAGGCCAACACCGCTGGATTGGTTGCCGGCTTCGCCAGGCAGTAGACCCGGACATCCGGCGGGCGCGGGCCATCCTCTCCCGGATTGCCCGGGACTGCCATTGGCTACCCCACGGTCATCACTGCCCGCACCCGCACCATGACTACGCATAACCTCATGCGGGTTTTGCATATCTTTTGGACGTAACCATGGGGTAACCCGGACCGAACTTCTTAAAATGAAATTCTGGCCGACCCGTGGAAACCAGAAAAACCGGCTTACAAGCTGCTTTTTTTGACATTTGTGCCGCAGCCCAACCTGGCTGCAGCCCCGCCCGCCGACCGGGACCTGTCCGATGTGCGCCCTGCTGTGTCAAGCCAGCCGGCTCGCGTCATTTCGACAAACGTCTCGATGTCAAAGTAACTGCCAGCAGACGCGGCACGAAAGATCTTGACCGACGTTTATCGAAATCACGCTTTTTAACTTTGGAGCTTTCGATGAACCACCCAGCCATGCAGGGGCTCAGCCTCAACGCCCCCAGCTATGTCAAAAATGCCCGGCTGATCGCCTGGGTTGCCGATATGGCAGCCCTGTGCAAGCCTGACACCGTGTATTGGTGCGATGGCAGCGAAGAGGAATACCAGCGCCTGTGTCAGCAACTCGTCGACGCCGGCACGCTGACCCGGCTCAACCCGGCAAAACGCCCCAACAGCTTTCTGGCCTGCTCCGACCCGAGCGACGTGGCGCGCGTGGAAGACCGGACCTACATTTGCTCATCCAAAAAGGAAGATGCCGGGCCGACCAACAACTGGGTTGCGCCGGACGAAATGCGCGCCACCCTGCAGCCGTTGTTTGACGGCTGCATGCGTGGACGCACGATGTACGTGGTGCCCTTCAGCATGGGCCCGCTGGGATCGCCGATTGCCCACATTGGTGTTGAGTTGTCGGACAGCCCTTATGTGGCCATCAACATGAAGATCATGACCCGCATGGGCAAGGCCGTCTTTGATGTGCTCGGCGTCAATGGCCAATTTGTGCCCTGCGTCCACACCGTGGGCGCGCCATTGGCCGCAGGCGAAAAAGGCGTCAAGTGGCCCTGCAACAAAACCAAGTACATCGTGCACTACCCGGAGACACGCGAAATCTGGTCCTACGGCTCAGGCTATGGTGGTAACGCGCTGCTGGGTAAAAAATGCTTTGCGCTGCGCATCGCCTCCAACATGGGGCGCGACGAGGGCTGGCTGGCCGAACACATGCTGATCCTGGGTGTCACCAATCCGCAGGGTAAAAAATACCATGTGGCTGCGGCCTTCCCGTCGGCTTGCGGCAAGACCAACTTTTCCATGCTGGTGCCGCCTGCCGGCTTCGAAGGCTGGACGGTGACGACCATTGGCGATGACATTGCCTGGATCAAGCCCGGTGCCGACGGCAAACTCTACGCCATCAACCCGGAGGCCGGCTACTTTGGCGTGGCCCCAGGCACCAACATGCTGACCAACCCGAACTGCCTGCGCAGCCTGGACCGAGACGTGATATTTACCAATGTCGGCCTGACGGACGACGGTGACGTCTGGTGGGAAGGCATGGAACAGGACGCCCCTGGCAAGGCGCTTCCGGCCCACCTGATCGACTGGCAGGGCAAGGACTGGACGCCACAGATCGCGAAGGAAACCGGCGCCAAAGCCGCGCATCCGAATTCCCGCTTCACTGTGGCTGCAACCAACAACCCGGCCCTCGACCCCGCATGGAACGATCCCGCCGGCGTGCCTCTTGACGCCTTCATTTTTGGCGGCCGCCGTTCGGACACCGTTCCGCTGGTGACCGAGGGTCGCAACTGGGTGGAAGGCGTGTACATGGCTGCGACCATGGGCTCCGAAACCACCGCCGCCATCACCGGCCAGGTCGGTGTCGTGCGCCGCGATCCTTTTGCAATGCTCGCATTTGCCGGCTACAACATGGCCGACTATTTCCAGCACTGGCTCAACGTCGGCAAAAAGCTGGAAGCGTCTGGTGCCAAGCTGCCCAAAATCTTCACTGCCAACTGGTTCCGCAAAGGCGCTGATGGCAAGTTTGTCTGGCCTGGCTATGGCGAGAACATGCGCGTGCTGAAATGGATGATTGACCGGATTGAAGGTCAGGGCAAAGGCCAGGAACATTTCACCGGCATCAGCCCCGCCTACGAAGACCTGAACTGGACCGGACTGGACTTCAGCGCCCAGCAGTTTGACAGCGTCATCAGCATGGACCGGTCTGCGTGGGCAAAGGAACTGGCACTCCACGAAGAGCTGTTCAAGCAACTGGAGCATCACCTGCCGGAAGAACTGACACAGACCAAGGCGGCCATCGAAAAACGGCTCGCCGCCTGAGTCCACCGGCCCTGGGGCCGGATGTAAAAAGGCCACCGCAAGCGGTGGCCTTTTTTTCTGAGTTCGCCGGGACGGCGAATGCAACGATCAGATGTAGTAGCGCTGGTATGCGCGCAACTCCGGACCGCCAACGCGGATCGTACGTTTCGGCAACGCTGCTGATGAGGCTGAGGTGGCTTCTTCAGCGGCGCCTGCACGCGTCAGGGCCACTTGCAAGTCCGCCATCACGCGGGGGTCTGATTTGGCAGCTTCCCACAGGCGCATGTCTGCGCGTCCGCGTGCCACACTGCTCGACCAGACATCGAGCGCAGCGACTGAGCGTGCGGCCAGACTGCGTGCCGTACCGGCGAACAGCGCAAGCGCAGTGAAGGCGACAGCCCACATGGCGATCCAGATCACCAGCAGATGACCTTCCGCCACACTGTCCATCACCTGGTAGGCAACAACCATGATGGCAGCAGCAACAGCCGAGAGCAGCAGGGTGGCAAGGCCACGGGTGCCCGAGAGTCCCTGGCGCAGCTGTTTTGCCGCGCTCATGGCCGACGTCACACGGTCGGCGCCAACGTGGTGAGTGGACTGTTTGGTGTTGACGAAGCTGGTCATGATGGTTCCCCTTGGTGAGTGCCACCACCGATATTGGTTTGGGCACAACCAGATATTAGGGTTATCACTGATGTTATTCAACTTTATCTTTATGATTATGGTTATTCATAATGGTGATAAATGACCCCCTCTTTCGAAAAACCTTCACCCCCGCCCAATTTCCGCACGCTGGACCTGAATCTGCTGCGCGTGTTTGACGAGGTCATGGCTGAGCGCAGCCTCACGCGGGCGGCGCGCAACCTCTCCCTGACGCAGCCAGCGGTCAGCAATGCGCTGCGCCGCCTGCGCGACACCCTGGGAGACGAACTGGTCAAGCGCAGCGGCCAGGGCATGGCGCCCACGCCGCGGGCCCTGACCCTGTGGCCAGCGGTGCGCGAAGCCCTGCAGCAATTGCAGGAAGCCATGGTTCCAAGCGAGTTTGTGCCCGCCAGGGCCAACTCCACTTTCGTGCTCGCCATGGCCGATGCAACGGCCGCCGAGCTCATGCCTGGGCTGGTTGAAACACTGGAACATGAGGCACCTGGCGTTGCGATGCGTGTCGTGCCACTCACCACACGCGACCCCAGACGGATGCTCGACGAGGAGAGCTGCGATCTGGCGGTTGGGTATTTTCCTTCTGTGCTGGCTGACCTGACAGTCCGGGCGCAAAACGGTGAGCCGATGCCGTTCATGCATCAACGGCTCTACGATGGAGAATATGTGTGTGTCATGCGCAAGGATCACCCCCTTGCCAAAGGGCCATTGACGCTGAACCGCTTTTGCGCGGCACGACACATGCTGGTCAGCTTTTCGGGCCGGCCCTTCGGGTTTGTCGACGAGTCCCTCGCGTCACTGGGCCGGCAACGTCAGGTCGTGCTGACCGTCAACCAGTTTTTCACCGCTGGCCAGGTGGTGGCCAACTCCAACCTCCTTACCGTGTTGCCGGCCCATTTTGTAAGGGTGACGGGCATCGCCGATCAATTGGTACTGCGGCCCCTGCCTTTCGACGTATCACCGGTACACGTGGACGCCGTATGGCACCGACGCTCCGGGCAGCGCAGTGCTCATACGTGGCTGCGGTTGGCCGTGGCGCGGGCTGCAGCCAAGGCCTTCACGCCATAAAGCGGTCCGGTCAGCGCACAACGCTGAGGTAGGCTCGCGCCGCCCGGCGCAGCTGCTCGGCCTGTCGGGGATCACGCCCAGCGCGGGCCCCGGCGGTCTCCATCAGGCTCCGGGCAACGCCCTGCGTTGAGCCGCCGGTGCGACCAAAGGACAGAAAAGCGACAACCCGGGCAACAAGCAAATACATAACAACAAGCGCCGCGGAAACGGCGAAAAGTGGCAACACAGTCAGATTAAGGGTTTTCCCTGATATTGCAAGCCTGTGCATGCGCAAGCGCATGCATATCGGACATAAAGCCGCTACGTCCAGGCATGGACGGTTGATGGGCCATGCGTCAACACCTCCTGCACAATCCATGAGTGAACATCCAGCTTTTGTCCGACCTGCACCTCGAGTCCAACCCGCATTTCAAGGCCCGGCCCAACCCGGGGGCCGACCTTCTGGTGCTGGCAGGCGACATCGGCTCTTACCAGCCTGGCTCCCTGCTGGAAAGCATGGGCATCCGCGACTTCGGACTCGCACGGTTTTCCCCCCTGCCGGTGTCAGAAGGCGGCGCGGGCTGGCCCACGCCCGTGTTTTTTCTGCCGGGCAACCACGAGTACGACGGGCTGGAATTTGCGCAAGCCCGTACCTCGCTGCGTGCAAGCTGCGAGAGGCTGGGCATGGTCTGGCTGGAGCAGGAGACCGTGGTGCTGGACGGCATACGTTTTGTGGGCAGCACCTTGTGGACTGACTTTGATGCGCTGAGCGGCAGTGGAGGCCATGCCGGCGAGCCGGACCTCGCCGCGCAACGCAATGCCCGCGAAAAGGCTTTTCGCGCCGCAAATTTTTACCTGCAGAAAAACCACGCTTTTCGCGAAGGGCAGCCCATGCTGGCCGAGGACGTGCGGGAAGAAGGCCTGAAAAGCCAGGCCTGGCTGCGGATCGCATTGGCCAGGCCTTTTCAGGGTCGCACGGTGGTGGTGACGCATTTTGCGCCCAGCCTGCTCAGTGCGGACCCACGCTATGGGCTGGTGCCCGGAACCGCCGGTTTTTGCAATTCACTCGATGACACCCTCTTGCCGCTGGCCACACTGTGGCTGCACGGACATCTGCACTGTCCGTGTGACTACGTCAAAAACGGTTGCCGGGTGGTTGCGAATCCGCTGGGATACGCGCGCAAGGGAGAGCAGGACGGCTACCAGGAGAATCTGCTCATCGAGGTGGCCGCTGTCTCCTGAACTGCCCCACCGTGCGTGAAAGCAAGCCGGCGGCCATCAACTAACGCGCGTTCAAGCCGCCAAAGCAGGTGTTCACCATCATCTCGACCATCTCTTCGTTGCTGTACAGACCGCTGGCTGTCAAAAATTCAAGAACCGGATCGCAGGCCCGCGCATACAGGGTGTAGAGCACCAGCAGTGGGGGGGTTTTGGGGTCAAGTGATCCATCCTGTTGGGCCTGCTCGATCCATAACCCTATGTGGTCGCTCACTTGCATCAAACCGTCGATGTAAGCCTTGTTCTTCATCAGCGCCGCACGCAGGCTCGAATTATGGTGCGGCAAAGAGGGCATCTCCCCCTCAATCTGCAAGCCCAGCATCCACCGCACCAGGGCCTTGAGCTGCTCCACAGGGCGGGCGTCGGCAGGCCTGCCGGCGATAAATTCCTGCGCCCTCGCCACCACCCGCACCATGGCCGCGGCGGCGAGGTCTTCCTTGCTGGGGAAGTGCTTGTAGAGGCTGGCTTTGGCAATACCGACTTCGGCAGCCACCTGGTCCACCGTCATCAGATCGAACCCTTTTTCAGCCAGCAAGCGATTGACCGCCCGGACAATGGCATCCTCTCGCACAAGCAGCATCTGCTGCTTGAAGGAGGTTTTTGGCGCAGACGTTCCGCCGGAAGCGGCCCTGGCGGGCACTGTCGTTGAAGTCTGGCGGCTTGGGGCAGTTGTCATCTTCGGGAATTCTAGCCCCGTCCGTCTCAAAGCGAAGCGGGCGCCCATATTGCGACCGGATGGTCGGGGCTTGGCTCAGGCTTCTTCAGTTGCGCGTTTCGCTATCGAAGGATCTTCTGCAAGTGTGAAATAGAACGTCGCACCCAAGCCGGGCTCAGACTCGGCCCACACCCTGCCCCCGTGACGAACAATGATCCGGTGGACTGTGGCCAGCCCTATCCCGGTCCCGGCAAATTCCGAAATCGTGTGCAGGCGCTGAAAGGCGCCGAAGAGTTTTTCCGAATAAGCCATGTCAAAACCGGCGCCGCGGTCACGCACCGCATAGACCGTTTCACCTTCCGCATTGGTCTGGCACCCAAAGGAGATATGGGTACGGGGCTGGCGTTCGCTGAATTTCCAGGCATTTCCGAGCAGGTTGTCCAGCACCTGGCGCAGCAAGCGGCGGTCACCCTGGACCTGCATTCCCGGCTGAATCTCCCAGCGCGCCTGCCTGCCCGCCTCGCGCTCGGCAAAGCCGCTCAACACCGTCTCCGCCATGGCACTCAAATCCACGCTGCCCCAGCGCAGGCTGGCGCGCGAGACTTGCGCCAGAGACAGCAAGGCGTCGATCAACTCTCCCATCTGCACCACGCCCGCGCGAATGCGGTTCAGGTAGTGCAGACCACGCTCACTGGGCGGACTGGGGCCGATTTCCTTTTCCAGGAGACCGCTGAATCCGTCAATGGCGCTCAGCGGCGTGCGAAGGTCATGGGAAACCGAATAGGAAAAAGACTCCAGGTCGCGGTTGACAGACTCCAGCTCTGCTGTGCGCCGGCGCACACGCTCTTCCAGCTCGGCGTTCAGGCGCAAAATCTCCTCCTGCGCCTGTTTTCTTTCCTGGCGTGATCGCAATGCGTCTATGCCAAACGCCAGGTTATCGGCCAGCTCCTGCAGCAAGCTGATTTCGTCCGCCCCCTGTTTTTCGACGACACCGGAGTACAACCCCAATAAGCCGAAAGTGCGATGGGTATCGCGAAGCGGCAAGAACACCGCGCTGCGATAACCCTGGCGCATGGCCTCACCGCTCCAGTAAAACTGATTGGCTCCTTTGGTGATGTCTTCGCTGACTCTGACCTCGCCACTTCGAATCGTCTGGCCTGCCGGACCTGCGCCGGTTTGCAGTTCGGGATCCCATGTCAACTCGATGGCAGACAGGTAACCACCCTCGTCCCCCGCATGCGCCATGGGCATGATGGTGCGCGCAGCGTCATCCTGCGCATACCCGACCCAGGCCATCCGATACCCTCCCACATCGACAGCCAGCCGGCACACCTGCAGCAGCAGTTGGGACTCATCGTCCATCCGCGTCAGGGCCTCGTTGCAGCGACTGAGCATTTGCAAGGCGCGATTGGTGCGCGCCAGCTCCAGGGCGGCCAGCTTCCGGTCGGTGATATCACGCGCGGTACCGACGATGCGCTCTACCTTGCCTCCGGCGTTCAGAACCGGATAAGAGTGGTCGCGGATCCAGCGAACCTCACCCTCAGCGCGAACGATCCGGTACTCCAGGTCAGAGGGTTTCCCGGCCGCCTGGGTCGCGTTGGCCGCGGCTTCTGCGGCGCGGTCATCCGGATGAATGCGCGAGCGGTAGGAGTCGGAGTCCTTGTAGAGAGTCTGCAGGCTCTCGTGCCAAACCGTTTCGTAAGCCGGGCTGATGTACAGAAAACGCCCGCTCGCAAAGTCCCGGTTGTAGAACACGTCTTCCACGTTTTCAGCCAGTTCGCGAAAACGTGCCTCGCTCCCCAGCAGCGCCTCCTCGGCACGCGCGCGCTCTATCGCGATGCGCGCCAGTCGGACGGCGACTTCGACCAGTTGCAGCTCCGGTGGCACAGGTTGGTGCAGGCTCTGGAAATAAATGGCAAAGGTAGCAAGCACTTCGCCGCTGACTGACAACACGGGTGTGGACCAGCAGGCCTTGAGCCCGTACTCCATTGCCATTTCCCGGTAGTCGCGCATCAGTGGGTCACTGCCGATGTCCGCCACGACCACCGGCGTTTTCCGGAAGGCTGCCGTGCCGCAGGCCCCTGCCCCTTCAACCAGCTGCAGCCCGTCAATACGCTGGTTGAAACTTTCCGGCAAGCTGGGCGCCGCGCCATGGCGCAGGCGTGTGCCATCAAACAAAAGAACCGAGCACAGGCTTGCGGGCAGTTGCCCTTCTATCAGCCGGACAATGGACTCCAGACACTGCGGCAGGGGAGCGCCACGAGCGATCAGCTCAAGCACCTGCTCCTGCGAGCGCGCAAAGTCGGCGCTGCGCCTGCTTTCGGTGATATCGGTAAACACCACCAGTCCGCCTCCCAGCGTCTGCTGCCCGTCATGCAAGGGACGAACATTCAGGCGCAACACGCGGTCGCTGACACCAGGCGCGCGAAGCAGCAACTCCCAATTGGAAATGCTTTCACCCCGGATAGCGCGACTCAAGGGCCTGTCCTGAGGTGCCTTGAGTTCCCTGCCGTCCAGCTCCAGCAGCAGATGGCCTTCCCGCCACGCCTCCACGGTCGTACCGGTTTCCCCTTCCGGAAAAACCTTCCGGGCAGCAGCGTTGAACAACAGAAAGCGGCCATCCACATCGACCGCTATCACGCCTTCAGTCATGCTGTTAATGATCAGGTCGAGCAACACTGGCACCTCTCCCGAGAGCTTTGCAGGTCATGCCTGCCCATTCACTGTACAGGAAGGAGCCGCTATTGCGGCGATCAATTGTGCCCGCCGTCCCGCGAGAGCACGGGGCCGACGCCCGCTCTCCTACACGTATCGGGCGACGGTGCTGACAGGCCGCCTGCAGCACACTGGCCATAGTGGTTCATTGCCATTGTCATTGCCCGAAGGAAAACCATGACCCGTGACGCCTCTAGCCACCCACCCAAGCCCGCGCGGGGCTCATTGCCAGCCACACCGGGTAGCAGCGAGGGCATGCCCTCCAGGGAGCCGGCGGCTAGCCGGGCCATGCCGGGAAAGGAAGCAAGCCCACGGGATGCCTCCCACGAAGCCAGCCTGGCATTGCCGCACGAGCGGGACCAGGCCGTCGACATGACCGAAGACAAGATTGATCCGGTCATTGATCAGGCGCAAAAGGATTTGCGCCAGGGCCTGGAGGACACTGACAAGAGGCCAGCCATGAATACCGCCTACCAGAAGCTCAAACGCACCTGAGCCTCAAGGAACCGGCACGCGGCTGCCCGACGTAGCTGGCCGGACCGGGCTTTCCGGCGTCCGGCTCACTCTCTCGCTCATCCAGCGCAGCAGATCCAGCCACATCTGGCGCATTTCCGCATCCAGCGGTGTTCGCATGGCATTGGGCAATTCGATGGTGACGACCGGCACGCCCTTGTGCACCCCACCGTAGTTGCCCAGCGAGCCGGGGAAAATACCGACCTGATCAAGGTAAAGCCGCCCCAGTCGCGATGGCGGCACCGATGGACCGTCAAAGTCAAGCACGCCATAGGGCGCGTGGATGCTGACGATCAGGTGCGGCTTGAACTGTTGCATCTGCTCATGCAGAAATTTCGACTCCGGCTCCGAAAGGGGTTTGGAGCCAGGCCAGCGGCGCGGATCCTTCCCCGTGCGTTTTTCCCAATAAATCCGGGCATCCCTGTCCCAGTGCGGCGTGGGGAAATTACGATTGAGGTCCACCCCGTTGGCATTCACCCGGCGCGGCGGCGTCGCCAGCAGTCCGTCGGGATTGAGCGCTGGAATAAAACGCCAGTGAATCGCCGGAGCCCAGGGCGCGGCCGTCTGTTCGGCCAGATGAATCCAGTGCAGCGCCACAGCGGCCGAGGAAAGCTCGTCACCATGAATCGCGCCGACCACCAGCACACGTTGCTGCTCGTCCGCAGACTTGATGTCGCGTGTCCAGATCGTCTGGCCTTTGACCGACCGCGCGCTGGTCACTTCAAGCCGCGCCGCCTCACACATGCTTCGTTTGACGTTGGGCAGCTTGCGCGCAAAATCATCGCAGGGCGCTGCCGCACGCACCCCTGCCGCGACAGCGGCCAGGACAAGCAGAACCGCAAAACGGGAAATGCGCATGCCGCAAGTTTACGGCGGCGCCTGCCCCGGCCGGACGCTTCAGGTAAATTACACCCATGTCTCCCGCCGTTCGCCTCAGTCAAGCCAGCCGCCCCAGTTTTTCGCAGCGCGAGTTCCGGGCTGCGCTGGGCACCTTCGCCACCGGCGTCACCATCGTCACGGCGCTCAGCGCGAACGGCGAGTTGATCGGCCTGACCGCCAACTCCTTCAACTCTGTTTCGCTGGAGCCCCCTCTGGTGCTGTGGAGCCTGGCGCAAGCGGCCGGCTCCATGCCCGCCTTGAGTACCGGATCGCACTACGCCATCAATATCCTGGCCGCCGACCAGAAGGCACTTGCCGAACGCTTCTCCGCAAGGCGCGAAGGCCGCTGGGAAGGCGTCGCCTGGACCGCGGGGGTCAGTGGTTCACCACTGCTGAGCGGGGCCGTTGCCACATTTGAGTGCTTCAACCGCAGCCGCTACGAAGAGGGCGACCACGTGATTTTTGTCGGGGAGGTCGAGCGCTGCACCCACCGCGCGGGCGCTGCGCCCCTGCTGTTTCACGGCGGCAAGTTCTATACCGAGCATCCGCTGTAAGACCCCTGCTGCATGCCATCGCGAAAAAACCACCTCGACGCCCTCGCCATATCGCTGCTTTTGGCTTGCTGCCTTTTCTGGGGCTTTCAGCAAGTCCTCGTCAAAGCCACCTTGCCCGAACTCCCGCCAGTGTTCCAGGCTTTCATCCGTTTCGCCGGGGCGACCCTGCTCCTCGGCGGGTGGTGTGTGTGGCGCGGCATCAGGCTGTTTGCTGCGGACGGCTCGCTGCGTGCCGGCCTGCTGGCAGGCAGTTTGTTTGCGGCCGAGTTTGCCTGTCTTTACGTGGGCTTGCAGTACACCAGCGCCTCGCGTCTGACGGTCTTTCTCTACACCTCGCCATTCTGGGTCGCGGCGCTGCTGCCCTTCTGGGTGAAATCCGAAAAGCTGCGCAGCATGCAGTGGGCAGGTCTGGCCTGTGCCTTTGCCGCCGTGGTTTTTGCCCTGCGCGAAGGCTTTGGTGCGGGAGGCGCGTCCACCTGGCTGGGTGATGTGCTGGCCCTGGTGGCCGGCATGTTCTGGGGCCTGACCACCGTGGTGATACGCGCTACCTCCTTGAGCCGGCTGTCTGCAGAAAAGCTGCTGTTCTATCAGGTGGCGGTCAGCACGGCGGTGTTGCCGTTTGTGTCGCTGGCACTCGGCGAGGCCTGGGTCTGGTCCTTCAGTCCCTTTGCCATCACCTCCTTGCTGCTCCAGACGGTGGTGGGCGCGTTCGCGAGTTACCTGGCCTGGATGTGGATGTTGGGGCACTACCCGGCCACCAAAATTTCGGTGTTCGTGTTTCTCACGCCATTGTTTGCCCTGTTGTTCGGCGCTGTCTGGCTCAAGGAAACCGTGACCATGAGCCTGGTGGCGGCGCTGACGCTGGTTGCCATCGGCATCGTTCTGGTCAATCGCAAACCCGCCGCCTGAACTCATATGCTATATGTTTAATAGCACACTTCTCCCGTCGACAAAGGGCAGGACCGATATTTCTCTTGCAAAAACGGGCTCGCCCCAGCCTACTGCGACGCAGTGATGCCGCCGTCCAGGTAAAGCACCTGTCCAGTCACAAAGGCCGCGGCGGGCGCGGCAAAAAAAACGGCGGCGCCCGCCACGTCCTGGGGATCCGCGATGCGGCCCAGCGGAATGCGGTCCAGCACCTGCTTGCGGGTGTCAGGGTTTTCCAGCCAGTGGCGCGCCATCTCTGTTTTGACCACCGTAGGCGCAATCCCATTGACGGTGATGCCATGCACCGCCAGCTCGCTCGCGTGCTGGCGAATCATCATGACCAGCCCGCCCTTGCTGCTGCAATAGGCCGAGTAGCCCCGTCCGCGCAGACCGAGTTGCGCCCGCACCGACAGCAGATGCACCTGCGCGCCACCTCGGCCGCCTGCTATCTGCTTTTTGGCCGCCGCCTGGGCGAGAAACATGGCTGCCTTGAGGTTGACCTGGATCACCTCGTCAAACACTTCCTCGGTCACGTCGAGCAGGGCCTGTTCACGCTGCATGCCCACGCAATTGACCAGAATGTCAAAGCTGCCAAAGTGGCTGGCCACCGCATCAATGGAGGCCTGCATCTGCGGTACCGAATGCGCGTCCATGGCCAGACCCAGGGCATCGTGCCCTGCGGCGCGCAGGGCGGCCGCCACGTCCCGGGCCTTGCTTTCATCGCGGCCGGATACCGCCACCCGTGCGCCCGCGATGGCGAGCGCCCAGGCGATCGCCTCGCCAATGCCGCCGTAGCCGCCCGGGATGTAGGCGGTTTTGCCGCGCAGGTCAAAAAGGCCTGTGAGGGCGGCGCTGAAATCAATGCGTGGCGTGATGCTCATGGTGACTTCAATGGTGGGTGTGGTTTGATCGGGTGCGCGGGGGCTTTCGCTGAGGCTCTCAGGCCTAGTCCATCAGCAACCCGCCATTGAGGTCAATGATTTCCCCGGTGATGAAGCCCGCCAGGGGAGAGGCCAGAAAGCGCACCACGTGGGCAAACTCTTCAGGCTCGCAAAAGCGCCCGACCGGAATGTCTTTGAGCAACTTCTGGCGCTGCTCTTCGCTCAGCTGCTCGGTGATCATGGGCGTTTTCACATAGGCTGGCGCAACCGCATTGGCGGTGACGCCGAAAGAGGCCAGTTCACGGGCCAGCGAAAACGTCAGTGCGCTCATGGCACCTTTCGAAACGGAATAAGCCGTGCCCGCCGTCAGTCCGCCAGTTTTGGCGGCGA
This sequence comes from Polaromonas sp., assembly GCA_021731285.1. Taxonomy (GTDB): domain Bacteria; phylum Pseudomonadota; class Gammaproteobacteria; order Burkholderiales; family Burkholderiaceae_C; genus Polaromonas. The sequence goes on from JAKFXR010000016.1 coordinate 28,614, forward strand.
GCGAACTGGTGTTGATGATGCGGCCATAACGCCGGGCCTTCATGCCAGGCACCACCTGCTGCGCCAGGTAAAACGCGCCATCCAGGTTGGCGCCCATCACGCGCCGCCATTCGTCTGCGGTGGTGGCTTCGACCTTGTTGTTGGAAAGAATGCCCGCGTTGTTCACCAGAATATCGACAGGTCCCAGCGCCTCGACGATGCGCGCATGACCGCTTCGCACGGCGTCGGCATCGCTGATGTCAAAGGAGAAGGCCCGCGCGTTGGACCCCAGCTCGGCGGCCAGAGCCTCGTTGCGCTGCTGGTTGAAGTCCACCATGGCGACCTTGCAGCCATCTTCCAGCAATACACGGGTCGCGGCCAGACCCATGGTGCCGGCTGCACCGGTCACCAGGGCTACTTTGTCTTCAAGAGGTTTCATTTGCATCGTTGTTCAACCCTCAACAGGCCGGTTTTGTCTTTTTTCAGGACCATCGCGGAACCGGCTCTGCCGGGCCGCAGATGGTGCCCCCTTGAGGGGGGTCCGGCTACACGAAGTGAGCCGAGGCGGGGGTGTTCTAAACATCCAGGACGCTCTTTTTACCAAACAGGCCGCGTGAACGGAAGGTCACCACTGCAATGAACAGCAGGTACATGGACATCAGCGACCACTCCGACGCATACGAGCCCGTGAGTCCCACCACCATGCCGACCATCAGGCCGGCAATCACCGCACCCCACAGCGAGCCCACACCGCCCAGCACGATGATGAGAAAGGCAGGGACAACGGCATCCACACCCACATGCGGCCGTATGCCCCAGATGGGCGCCATCACCACACCGGCAATGGCAGCCAGCGCCACGCCCAGCCCGAACACAAACAGGCGCAGGCGCGACAGGTTGATGCCCAGGGCGCGAACCATTTCGCTGTCATGCGCGCCAGCCTTGATGATCGCGCCATAGGGCGTTTTTTGCAGAAAGGCCCACAGCAGCAAAATCATCAGGATGGCAAAACCGCTGGCGAAGAAGCGGTACTTTGAATACACCAGGTCGCCCAGCAGGAAGGCGCCGGAGATCGCTGGCGGCAAGGCAATCTGCTGTTCGGACGAGCCCCAGATGACGCGAATGCTTTCCTCGATGACCAGGGCTGCGCCGAAAGTGAGCAGCAGGCCATACAGCGGATCACGCCCGTAGGTACGCCGCATGCACAGCTCGAGCAGCATGCCAAACATGCCCACAAAAACCGGTGCAAGAACCAGGGCAATCAGGTAACGGGTTTCTATGGGAAAGGACATGTACCAGGCTTGCATCTCCGGGAACATGCCCAGCCGCGGCGCCACCAGGAACAGCGCGAAGTACATGCCCAGTGCAAACAGCGAACCATGTGCGAGGTTGATGGTCTCCATCACACCCACAATCAGCATGAAGCCCAAAGCGATGAGTGCAAACAGCAAGCCCAGCGAGACCCCGTTGACGAGGTGCGGAAGAATCTGAAAAATGAAATCCATAAAAGTCTTTTTGGGTTGGGGCTTGCGTTTTGCTTGTATCAGGGCTCGTAGGTAGGCGTCAAGGCGTATGACTCCAGCTTGCATTGCTGCAGACTGTCCTTGTCTTCCACCTCGTCCGGGCGAAGCCGTCCCAGGATGCGGAAGATGTCGTCGTCCTGTTTCGGAAAAGCGTTGTAGGAGGCCATGTAAATGTTCTGCTGCAGCTGATGGGTCACCGGGTTCATGTAGGCATCTTCGTGCTGCATGCGCCGCACAGCGGGCACCTTGAGGTTTTCCAGTTCGCGAATGATCTTCAGGTTGTTGGTCGAGCCGGTGCGCTCGATGGCGCCAAACAATTCGTGCGTTGCCATGTAGCCGTTGTAGAACACATTGCCCGGCACCTTGATGCGGTATCCGGCATTGGCGCGCTGGTACCGCCCCACAAACTCTTTCACACCGGGCAGGCCCAGGCCCCAGTACCAGGTGGTGCCGAAGATCCCGAACATCGCCTCGCGGCCCAGTCCATACACATCGGGCCAGTCGGCCTGGTTGTTGATCCAGCCGAAGCTGCGGTCCAGCCCGGCCTTGCGCACCTGCTCACGCAAAGCCTTGAGGTCTTCCCCACCCACGGCAGTGGCAATAACACCGGGGTTGAGTTTTTTGATCTTCTCCAGCTGGGCAGAAAAATCGCGGGTATTCTGCGGCACCAGCAACTCTTCAACCACCTTGCCTCCGTTGCTCTCGACGATGCCGCGTATGCCCTTCGCGGTGTTGTGGCCCCACAGGTAGTCGCTCGTCAAAAGCACCCAGTTGCGGCCAAAGCCTGTCATGGCGCCCTTGACCACCGATGTCGAAAAGTTGGTGCCGTTGCCGTCCCAGACAAACTTCACACGGTGGCAATCCTTGCCCGCCTCGGTGGGCGAACTTGAGTTGGTGTTGAAGTAGATGCAGCCATACTTCTGGGCCACCTTGGAGATGGCATTGGCAGCGCCCGAATGCACACCCCCCAGCATGAAGGCCACTTCCTTTTCGGTGATCATGCTGGTGGCCACGGCGGCGGCTTTGGCGGCGTCGCCGCCGGTGTCGGCGTGGACCGTCTCGACGCGCCGCCCCAGCACGCCGCCGCGCTCATTGACTTCCGCAATCGCCATGAGGATGCCGCGCTGCTCGTCCTGGCCGCTCAGGCCATATTGGCCCGTGTCGTCGGTGCTCAGGCCAATCAGCAGTGGTTTTTTGTTGCGTGCCTGCGCCCACGCGCGGTGCACCGACCAGGGTCCGAAGCAGCCCAATGTCGCCGCCCCGACACCCCGGATCAACTGACGCCTCTGTTTCTGGACCGGCGAGAGCATGGCTTCGCCCTGCGGCAGCGTGCTGCCGCTGTGCTGGTGGGTGCTCATGGTGGCTCCTACACTTCGTAAGTCGGGGTGGATTCGTAGCTTTCCAGCTTGCACGCGCCCTGGGAGTCCCTGTCCACAACATCTTTCGGATCGCTCTGGGTGAGGATCTTGAAGATATCGTCTTTCTCCGCCGGCTTGTCGTTGTAGCTCGCCATGTAGATGGTTTGCTGGCACTGGTGCGTCACAGGATCGATCCAGGCATCAAAATGCTGAAGTCTGTCCGCGGCAGCCATCCTGCGGCCTTCGAGCTTTTTGATGATGGCAATGTTGTTGGTGGTTCCCGCCTCTTCGGCACAGCGCAGCAACTCGCGCGTGGCCATGTAGCCGTTGTGATAAACATTGCCCGGAACACGAATGGCCATGCCGGGATACTGCTTCTGGTAGGCCGCCACAAACTCTTTCACGCCCGGCAGGTTCAGGCGCCAGTACCAGGTGGTGCCGAATACGCCAAAGATCGACTCGGGGCCAAGGCCATACACATCGGGCCAGTCCTGCTGGTTGTTGACCCAGGCCATGCTCTCGTTCATCTTGAGCTGCACGACCTGCTGGCGCAAGGCCTTGATGTCGTCGCCGCCGATGGCCGTAGCCACAACCGCCGGCTTGATCTGCTGCAGCTTGAGCAGGTAGGAAGAAAAGTCCCGCGTGTTTTGCGGCACCAGCAATTCTTCAACAATGCGGCCGCCGTTGGCCTCAACAATCGCCCGGGTTGCCTTGGACGTGCTGTGTCCCCACACGTAGTCATTGGTCAGCAACACCCAGTTGCGGCCGCTTGCCTTGATGGCGTTCTTGACAATGGCGTTGTTGAAGTTGGTGCCATTGCCATCCCAGACGAACTTGGTACGGTGGCAATCCTTGCCGGCCTCGGTGGGCGAGCTGGAGTTGGTGTTCAGGAAAATCGTGCCGTACTTTTGCGCGACTTGCGAGATTGCGTTGGAGACGCCCGAGTGCACGGCACCGATCAGGAAGGCGGCTTCGTTGCGCGTGATCATGCGCTCTGCAGCCCGCGAACCAGTGGCCGGCGTGGTTTCCGTGTCGATGTGAATCGCTTCAATCCGGCGTCCAAGTACGCCACCCTTGTCGTTGAATTCCTTGATGGCCATCATGGCGCCCAGACGCTCTTCCGAGCCGGAGGCGCCGTATTGGCCGGAGGTGTCCATGGTGAGGCCAATGGTCAGTGGTTTTTTCTGGCCAGTCTGGGCCCAGGCATGGTTGTGTTTCCACGGCCCCATGAAGGGAGCCGCGCCGTAGAGGCCGGCGCCGACCAGCGCGAGGCTGGAGTTTTTAAGCAGCTGGCGGCGGGATGTGGCTGTGGCGTCCGGTTGCTGATCCGGAGTCTTGCCGGGTTGGGTGTCGCTCATGTTGTCTTCTCCTGTGGTGGTTGGTTGCTTAACGGGGGACGATCTTGACGTCGTTTAGTTTTTCCTGGGCTTCGAAAAGGGATGCAATCAGCTTGTCGCCGTAACCGGCATTGACGGCCTGCACAAAACTTTGGTGGGCGGCCTCGCCCATAAAACTGGTAACCGGCAGCATTTCCGCGAGGTGGGTGTAGTAACGCAGGTCTTTTTGCGCAAGGGCGATGCCAAACTTGAACCCGGTAACGTCGCCCTCCTGGAGGGTTTTGGTCGCCATCATCTGAAAGATGCCGCAATTCACGCCGCCGGCGGAAATGACTTCATACAGGCGGTTCAGGTCCAGGCCGCTCTTGGCGGCGACCGCAAAGGCTTCGGCGATCGACGCCGCAAAGCTCATGGCCATCATGTTGTTGACCAGCTTGAGCACATGGCCGTGGCCGGGAGGGCCGACGTGGAAAATGTTTTCGCAAAACGCCTTGAGCACGGGCTCCAGGGTTTTGAAATCTGCAGGCTCCGCGCCCACCATGGTGTTGAGGCGGCCTTCTTCTGCTTCCTTCGGGGTGCGCGCCAGCGGCGCATCGACCAGGCGAATGCCTTTGGCCGCCAGGTCATTGCGTATGCGTGTGCTGGAGGCCGGCTCGGCGGTCGAGGTGTCAACCACGATCAGGCCGCTGCGGCCGCAGTTGAGCAGGCCGTCCTTGCCGTAGATGATGTCTTCGACCTGGGGCGAGCCGGTGACGCAGATGAAAACAATGTCCGAGGCCAGCGCACATTCGGCGTTGGTCTTGGCTTCCTTCGCGCCGGCCGCAATCAGGTCGGCCAGGTTGTCGCGGTTGCGGTTGACCTTGAAGGTCAGCGGGAAGCCTTTGGCGAGCAGGTTTTTTGCCATGCCATGACCCATCATGCCAATGCCAATAAATCCAATTTTTTGTGTCATGCTTTCTTTCCTCTGGTTATCCGTTTATTCAGTTATTCAGGTGACGGTCTCGGTCACGCCGCTGCGCGCTTCGTCCCACAGCTTGATCAGCCGCGCATAACGCGCCGCAACATCCTTGACGACCTCTGCGTCGCTCATGCGGCCGGCAAACCATCCGGCTGCCGCCTCCGCAAAGATCGAACGGCCCACGGCAAATCCGCGGCAAACCGGATGCGGCGCAGCGATGCGAAAGCTCAGGTCCAGCTTGTCTTCGCTGGCCTCCAGGCCCAGTACCAGCACGCCGCGGCAATGCGGGTCGTGTTGCTCAATGACACCTGCTATGGCCTCCCAGGCCTGGGCAGACGCGGCAGGGGGCAGCTTCCACCAGTCCGGAAAAATTCCTGCCTGGTAAATCTGCTCCAGCGCCTCGGCCACCGTGGTGTCGTCACAAGGCATGTCGAGCGGTGGAATCACCTCGATCAGAAACTCGTGGAAGGTGTCCACGCTGGCGCGCTGCAATTCGGCCAGACGGGCGATCTGTATGTCGCGCAAGGCTGGCATGTCGTGGGGGTGATAACTCACCAGGCACTTGGCGACGTGCTCACCCGGCCAGGAACGCATGGCGTGGCCGAGCTGCGCGCCGGCCTCAAATTGCAGCGGGCGCGAGCCTGGCAACTCAACAGGCCGCGCCACCCACCATCCTTTGCCCGTCATGCCGGGGAAGACATCCTCTCCAAAGCGGCCGTCCACAATGATTCCGACGCCAGGCCGACGCCCCGCGCCCCGGCGCGCACCTTCGGCAATCAGGGATTTGAAAAGGGAAATCCGCTCGTGCCCGGCGTCGTGGCGGGCAGCAATTTCTTCAAGCTGAACACGGTGATCGAAGGCCAGAATGACCAGCTCTTCCCAGCACCGCGTGCGGGTGGTGACACGGTGCAAATGCTCAAGCTGCGCGTCTTCACGCAGGCGCCGCGTGGTCGAGCCATTGAGCAGGAAAAACTGCAGCTCTTCCCAGCTCGCCATGGCCGGCGCGCAGCCATGGCGCGACACCACAATCGCGCCGCAGGCGTTGGCATAGGCGCAGCAACGGGTGATGGCTTCGCCCCGTATCCAGCCACGCAAAAAGCCCGCCATGAAAGCATCGCCCGCGCCCAGCACGTTATAGACATCGACGGGAAAGCCTGGGCCCTTGAGTCCTTTTTCCAGGTCGTCGGGAATGACTGCATCAAACACCACGCAGCCCATCGGGCCGCGCTTGACGACCAGCGTCGCCGCGGTGAGCTCGCGCAGGCGGCGCAGCGCTGCCAGGGTGTCGGTGCTGCCACCGGCGATATGAATTTCTTCTTCCGTGCCAACGACCAGGTCGCACTGGCCGATCACTGTCTGCAGATGGGCGCTCACCTCGCTCGAGGGCACAAAGCGTTGCTCGCCCATGCCCGGGCTGGTCAAGCCCCACAGCACCGGCCGGTAGTCAATGTCCAGCACCACGCGGGTACCCGCAGCCCTGGCCAGCGTCATGGCCTTGCGGCAGCTTTCATAGGTGGCCGGTTGAGACAAATGCGTACCCGAGAGCAGCAAAGCCTTGCTCGACGCGATGAACTCCGCGTCGACATCCTCACAGCTGATGGCCATGTCGGCGCAGTTGTCGCGGTAGAAAATCAGGGGGAAGGTTTCCTTGTCCTGAATGCCCAAAAACACCAGGGCGGTCAACCGCTTCGGGTCTGTCGTGACGTGGCTGACGTCCACCCCTTCGGCCATCAGCGTCTCGCGCACAAAGCGCCCGTGATGCTCGTCGCCCACGCGGGTCAGCATGGCGGGTTTGAGGCCCAGACGGGCCATACCTACGGCTGTGTTGGCAGGTGATCCGCCGAGGTACTTGGTGAAGGTCAGCATGTCCTCCAGACGGCCGCCGATCTGCTCTCCATACAGATCGACCGCTGCGCGGCCCATGCAAATCACATCAAATCGGCGTGTCATGGAGTCTCCTTGCGACGTGGCGCAGTGCGTGGGGTCTTGCCCGCTGTTTGTTCCGCCAGGTGGTGCCCGGTGCTGACCACCAGGGCCTGCGCCAGACAAAGCGGCGCCACCAGCGAACGGAATGGTTTGGAAGAGTCGTCGGCCAGTTCAAGGCATACGCGGGCAGAAGCCTTCAGCGGAGACAGCGGGCCATCGGTGATTGCAATCACTGCAGCGCCGGCGCGGGTTGCCGTTGCCGCGGCTTCAATGACTTCGGGCGAGTAGTTGCGAAAGCTGGCAGCAATCAGCACGTCGCCGGGCGCAATGGAGCGCAGGCTCTCGCGCAGCATTCCACCCACGCCGTCCAGCAAATGGGTCTTCAGTTCCAGCTGGCTCAGCGCATAAGCCAGGTAGCCAGCCACAGGAAATGCGCGGCGCTGCGCCAGCACATGAATGCGCGGCGCCGTTGCCATCAGCTTGACTGCAGCCTTCAGGTCGGCTTGCAGAATCTTTTCTTCGAGGTGCCCAAGCTCTGCCACCGATTCGGCGACCAGCTGATGCAGAACATGGGTCTGCGCTTTGGCGCCACCAACCTGTTTGCGCCGCATCTGCTCGATGCGTTCGCGGTAAGTGTCGGAGCGCTCCAGCAAATGCCCGCGAAACACCTGTTGCATTTCCGAGAAGCCGCCAAAGCCCAAGGCGTTGGCGAAACGGATCATGGCCGAGGGCTGCACTTCAGTGGCTTCTGCCACCGTGGCGACCGTGCCCAGCGCCATTTCATGAGGCTGCTCCAGGGCAAAGCGGGCAATGCGCTGGAGTTGCTTGGACATGTCCGGATAGGTCCGGGCCATGAGATCCTTCAATTCTTCGTAACTTGCCACGGGTTTCATAAGTGGTGTCTCATTTTTTTTCCGGTATGCATGCGAATTGGCGGTGGGGGTCCGCATGTAAATAGAATAAATATTCTTGCATAAATGAATATTAGAACGTATATTCTGTTTTGTCCAGCTTTTTTATTTCATATCAATTTCTACCCAAATAGAGACACATTTCCATGCAACTCTCCTCAGGCCGCGCGCCCCTGTTTCCCCTGCCGATGTGGATCACATTGGTGGTTTTGATCTCCACGCCGCTCTGGATCACGCGGGTGGGGCTCTACCAATACCTGGCTCTGGAAATCATGATCTGGGTGTTGTTTGCGATGGGCTACAACCTGTTGCTCGGCTTCACCGGCCTGCCTTCCTTTGGGCATGGGGCGTTTTTTGGTGTGGGCGCTTACGCATTCGGTCTGCTGCAGCTTCGCGTCTGGCCCAACCTCTGGTTTGACCTGCTGGGCGCTGTGGTGATTGCAGCCATCATGGGTGCCATCGTTGCGCTGTTTATTTCACACCGGCGCGGCATCTACTACGCGCTGCTCACCATCGCCTTTGGCCAGGTGTTCTGGTTCATCGCCAACAAATGGCACACGGTCACGGGCGGCGAGGACGGCCTGCTCAACATCAAGCGGCTGCCGGCGGACTTCGGTTTTGTCTCTTTCAATCTGACCAGCAACGATTCCCTGTTTTTCTTCGCGCTGGCAGTCTTTTCGGTGGTGCTGGTGGGGTTGTGGCGTCTTGTTCACTCTCCGCTGGGACGCATCTTCAGCGCCATCAAACAAAATGAAACCCGGGCGTCTTTTGTAGGCTACAACGTCTGGGTCTACAAGTGGCTGGCCTTCACCATCTCCACCGCTGTTGCCGGTCTGGCAGGCGCCCTGTTTTCCATGGCGCAGCAATCGGCCTACCCCAATGTGATGAGTTTGCACAACTCCGGCTTTGTCGTGATGATGGTGTTGATCGGCGGGGGCATGGTCAGCTTCTGGGGGCCGCTGATTGGCGCGGCCTTTTTTATCCTGACGCGCGATTTGCTGGGGGCCTACACCGAGACCTGGTTGCTCTGGTACGGCCTGATCTTCATGGCCATGGTGCTGTACAAGCCTGAAGGCATTGCGGGTGCATGGCAGGATTGGCGTGGCAGGTCCAGGCGCAAGGCAACAACGTCCATCGCGCCCGCAGGAGGTGCACTGTGAAGCTGTTTGAGGCCAGTGGGCTTTCCAAGCGCTTCGGCGCACAAGTGGTCCTCCAGGACATCACCCTTGGTTTTGAGGAGGGGCAACTGGCCGGCATCATGGGCCCCAACGGCGCAGGCAAGACCACCTGCTTCAATGTGCTGACAGGCCGCTACAAGCCTGACCGCGGCCGCGTCAGGTTTGCAGGCGAGGACATCACAGGCCTGTCGCCGCGCGAAATTGCACGCAAGGGTGTTTCGCGTTCGTTCCAGATCATGAATCTTTTTGACGACTACACCGCTCTGGACAACGTGCTGGTGGCTACGCCGCATGTGCGCAAGCAGGGTTTCAACCCCTGGCGGGACCTGGGCGCCGACACCACGGCCCAGCAGCTCGCGGCTGCAGTGCTGGAGCGTGTGGGCCTCAAGGGCAAGGAAAAGACCCTGGCGAGCAGCCTGTCTTACGGCGAGCGCCGGGCGCTGGAGATTGGCGTCGCGCTCGCCGCCGAGCCCCGCATGCTGTTTCTGGACGAGCCCACAGCCGGACTGGGCGCCGAGGGCACCGCCCGGCTGGCTGAACTGGTGAAACAGTTGAAGCGCCAATTGACCATTGTGATTATTGAGCACGACATGAATTTTCTTTTCAGCCTCGCCGACCAGATCTCGGTCATCCATTGGGGACAGGTGATCACCGAGGGCACGCCAGAGCAGCTGCGCCAGAACGAGTGGGTTCGCCGCTCCAACCTGGGAGCACTGGCATGAACGCGGTCCTCAAACCGTCTCCCGCGGGCGGCGACATGCTGTCGGTTGACCACATTGACACGTTTTATGGCGAGTCACAGGTGCTGTTTGACGTATCGCTCAAGGTGGGCCCCGGTGAAGTGGTCGCCTTGCTGGGGCCCAATGGCGCGGGGAAAACCACCACGCTGCGCTCCATCCTCGGACTGACGGCTCCGGCCAAGGGGTCCATTTCTTTTGATGCGCAAGACATCACACGCATGCCCACCCACGAGATTGCGCAGGCGGGCATGGGCTGGGTGCCTGACGACAGACGCATCTTTCCCACACTGACCGTGGCGCGCAATCTGTCCATCGCGCGCAAGACGACCCGTTTTCGCAAGTGGAGCGAGAAGGAGTGCTTCGAGATTTTCAGTGCGCTCGAATACCTGATGCACCGCGAGTGCGAAAACCTGTCGGGTGGCGAGATGCAGATGGTGGCGATCTCGCGGGCCCTGCTTGGCTCCCCCGGCCTGGTGCTGTTTGACGAGCCCAGCCAGGGCCTGGCACCCAAGGTGGTACAGGACGTGATGAAGACCATCACGCGCCTGAAGTCCGAAGGCATTGCGGTTCTGGTGGTAGAGCAGAACGTGCAAAGCGCGCTGCAGGTCGCCGACCGCGCCTATGTCATGAACCTGGGCAAGATCGTCCACGAAGGCCCCGCTGCGCAATTGCGCGACGACGCTGGCCTGCGCCGCCAACTTTTGGGAGTTTAGTCAGAATGAACCAGCCTCTTTTGCGCGTTGACAACGTCGCCAAGCGCTACCAGCGCGGCGTCTTCAGGAAGACCACCACTTTTTCCCTGAACGCCGACTTCCAGATTGAAGAACCCTGCATTGTGGGCGTCATGGGTCCCAATGGCTCGGGCAAGACGACACTGTTTGAACTGATCACCGGCAGCAACCTGCCCAGTGCTGGCCGTGTGCTTGTCAATGGCCAGGACATTCATCAGGTCCGCACCAGGGAGCGCGACCGGCTGGCCGTCCACTACCACCAGTCCTACCAGGTGCGTTCTTTCCAGAAGAGCAAGCCCGACTTCATGCTGGCCCACGCCGGGGGCAACGCCCCGCTGGTTCACCTGTTTGACGAGCCGCAGTTCAACACCCAGGACGGATACATCGGCTTCATGCTCGATTTTTTCCAGAAGCTAAAGCGCAGCGGCAAGGTGGTGTTCTTGTGCCTGCACCCCAACGAGCCGTACCACATCGATATTCTTCGCCAGAGCTGTGAGCGTTTCGTTTTCGTCCAGAAGGGCGTGGTCACCGAGGCACCCGACTTCGACACCCTGACGCGGGATGAGCGGGTCCGCTCCTACCTCGGGGCTTTGGCGCCGGCCTGCTGAGGCGAGGGTCCGGGATTGGGCCCGGACATCCCGTGCTTGCACGCTTTCGCACACATGTGCTAATATTGGCACATGGACGCCAAAACCCAGAAAAGCGAGTTGACCCGCGCCGCGATTGTCGGGGCAGCGCTCGACCTGGCTTCCGCTGAAGGGCTGGAGGCCATCACGCTGCAGGCCGTTGCGGACCGGCTGGGTTTGTCCAAGAGCGGTGTGTTCTCGCGCATCGGTTCTCGCGAGGCCCTGCAAAAGGCCGTGATCGAGGAGTTTGGCCGGCGCTTTCTGGCCAGTGTGTTTGTGCCCGCGATGCAGTCGCCCAAGGGGCTGCCCCGCCTGAACGATCTGGTGCAGCGGTGGATTGTGCGCACCCGCGACGTCGACGCACGGACCGGCTGCATCTTCAGCGCTGGCGCGTTTGAACTTGACGACCGCGAAGGCGAGTTGCGCAACCTGCTCCTGGACGAAGTCACTCGCTGGCGCGCGGCCCTCAGGCGCACCGTCCTGCAAGCCATGGACGCAGGTCACCTGAAACCCGGCACCGATGCGGAGCAGGTGGTCAGTGAGCTCAACGCCCTGATCCTGGGCATGCTGCATGACGCGCGCTTTCTGCGGGACAGCCGCGCCACCGAGCGCGCCCAGGCCACATGGCAACGGCTCGTGAAGACTTATCAGGCATGAACTGCTACATGATTTCCGTGACGCCCCACAAGGGCATTTTGTTGGCCCATATTTCGCACAACCGTGCGAATACAAAGGAGTTGTTATGTTGATCTTTATCTCCGGCATTGCCGTGTTTCTTGCCTGGCGCGCCGTCCGCGCTGCTGTCGCTTCGTTGCGGGCTCTGCCGCGCAGCAACGAAGACTGGATCTGGTACTGACCCCCTCAGGAGCAGCCATGACACGTACATCTCTCGAAGCCACCGCGGCTTTCTACAGCGCCAGCCCTGCAACAAAATTTTTCCGCTGGGGACTGGCCGCGTCCCAGCGCTTCTGGCCGGGCCTGGCCGTTCGCGCCGCGTCGCGCCTGTTTGCGACCCCTCTGCCACCCAAGTGGCTGAACCGCCGCCGCTCCTGGAGCGCGGACTGGCGCATCGAAACCTGGCCTTTTGAAAACGCCAGCCTGACGGTGTACTCGCGGCCGGTGGCACCGCACGGGCCGGTGGTCTTGCTGGTGCACGGCTGGGGTGGTCATGCCGGCCAGATGCTGGCGCTGGCAGACAGTCTGCACGCGCAGGGCTTTCGGCCGGTGATTGTCGAGTTGCCGGCCCATGGCCGCAGCGCGGGCAGCATCAGCACCCTGCCGCAGTTTGCACGGGCGATTGAATATGCAACGGCGCGTCTGGTGCAACAGGGACACAGCCTGCACACCCTGGTTGCGCATTCGCTGGCAGCCAATGCAGGCGCCTACGCTGCGAGCCGCGGCTTGCCGGTTGGCCGGCTGGTGCTCATGGCGCCGCCTGCCTCGCCCCACGAATACACACGGCTGTTTGCGCATGTGTTTGGCCTGAGTGAAGGCACACGCGCCGCCATGCAGCGGCGGGTGGAGGCCCGGGAGGGCATCCTGATGCCGCTGTTTGAACCTGCTGCGGTCGGTCCGCGCATCACCCAGCCCACCTTGATCGTGCATGACCGGCATGACAGCATCAACCGCTTTGCAGATGGGCAGGCTTTTCGGCAGGCGGTTGCCGGTTCGCGCCTGCTCGCCACGCAAGACCTCGGGCACAGGCGGATTCTGAAAGACCCGGACGTCCTGCGTGAGGTGACAGCCTTCGTCGCCAGCTGAACGTTCCTCTCTTGTGCCCGGGCCCCATTGCTCTTAGGATGGCGCCACCTACAACAGCCACAAGGAGCGGGACATGGGAATGTTTGACTGGTCAGAAAAAAGCAGCGCCGTACTGCAACAGGGCGGCGTGATCGCCCCCGACGAGCGCCTGCCCTGGCCGCAGACCGCGGTCATGGGCGTGCAGCATGTGATTGCGATGTTTGGCGCCACCGTGCTGGCGCCCATCCTGATGGGTTTTGACCCCAACATTTCCATCCTGATGAGCGGCGTGGGCACGCTGATCTTTTTTCTCGTCACTGGCGGCAAAGTGCCGAGTTATCTGGGCTCGAGCTTTGCGTTTATCGGCGTTGTGATTGCAGCCACCGCCTATGCCGGCAAGGGGCCCAACCCCAACATCGGCGCGGCGCTGGGTGGCATCATTGCCTGCGGCGTGGTGTACACCGTCATCGGCGCCATCGTGCAAGCGGTGGGCACCGGCTGGATCGAGCGTTTCATGCCGCCTGTGGTCACAGGTGCGGTTGTCGCGGTGATTGGCCTGAACCTGGCAGGCATACCGATCAAGAACATGGCAGCCAGCAACTTTGATTCATGGATGCAGGTGGTGACCTTTGTCAGCGTGGCGCTGGTGGCCGTGATGACGCGCGGCATGGTGCAGCGCCTGCTGATACTTGTCGGCCTGATGGTTGCCACGGTGGTCTACGCGGTGTTGACCAACGGACTGGGCATGGGCAAACCGGTCGATCTGTCAGGCATCGCGAACGCGGCCTGGGTCGGGCTGCCGGCCTTCGCCGCGCCAGTCTTCAGCGCCAGCGCCATGCTGCTGATTGCGCCTGTGGCCATCATCCTGGTGGCGGAAAACCTGGGACACATCAAGGCCGTGACCGCCATGACGGGCAAGAACCTCGACCCCTACATGGGGCGCGCCTTCATCGGTGACGGTGTGGCCACCATGGTTTCGGGCGCGGCCGGTGGGACGGGTGTCACCACTTATGCAGAAAATATCGGTGTGATGGCTGCAACCAAAATTTACTCGACCGCGGTTTTTGTGGTGGCTGCGGTGATCGCGGTGGTGCTGGGCTTCAGCCCCAAGTTCGGTGCGCTGATCCTGGCGATTCCGCTGCCCGTGATGGGCGGCGTGAGCATTGTGGTGTTTGGGCTGATCGCCGTGGCCGGGGCCAAAATCTGGGTCGACAACAAAGTGGACTTTTCCGACAACCGCAACCTGCTGGTCGCGGCCATCACCCTGGTGCTGGGCACGGGAGATTTCACCCTCAAGTTCGGCCAGTTTGCGCTGGGCGGCATAGGCACCGCGACCTTTGGCGCCATCCTGTTGTACGCGCTGCTGGGGCGCAATAAAACGCCGGGCAACGCAGGCCGCTAGTCAGGCTGCGGGCGACTCGTTCTGCGCCTGGGCCAGCGCGGCCTGGGTTTGCGCCAGCTCCTGCTCCAGCGCCGTGCGCTCGTCAATCTCCTGCGCCAGCAACTGGTTGACCTGCGCCAGCTCCTCGGCAGAATCCTGAATTCTCTCTTTCAGATCATCGGTTTTTTGCAGCGCTGCAGAAAGATCACCAGTCTGCGCATCGTCGGGGATCTCCTGCTTGAGCACCGCGTTGATGACCATCAACTCGTCGGCCGACTGTTTGACGGCGTCTTTCACTGCATCGTTCTGGTCCAGTGCAATCACCAGAGGCGTGGCAGGTGCATCGCGGCGATGCTTTCTGTTTTTGGTCATGGTGACCCCGGTGGAGGTGAGTTGAAAACGTCCTGCCGAAGGACAGGCGGACGGCGCTGCTGCAAGCCCCTATGGTAAGGCCATGCCCCCAAGCACGCTACTCTCAGGCTGGCAGACCTTGCACTTTTACGGCTTCTTTACCGGCGCCGGGCTGAAAATCTTGCCCACGGCGGCACCCAGCCGCGCGCCTATGGCCGTCCCCACGCCCGGCAGGACGGCTGTACCCAGAACGGCGCCGGCAATGGCGCTGCGCGGGACCGATACCTCGACCTTGTCCAGCGGGCCACTGACCTGAAGCGGCACACCCACGATACCGTCCACCAGATCGACCGCAAATTCGGCGTCTATCCGGCGATTGGCGATCTTTGCCTGACCTGAAGCGGTGAGCGCGCCCGAGCTGGCCTTGATGCCGGTGAGGCTGACCACCATGCCTGCGGGTGTATTTTGGGTGTCGAGCTGGCCGGTGATGGACTCCAGCGGCGTTTCCCCGGCGCGCTCCTGGCCGAAACTTTTGACGATCCTGTCAACGCTGACGCGAAGTTTCGCGTCGTCGCCCACGGTGAAACTGGTCCTGGTGTGCAGCGTCCGGGCCAATTCGCCTATCGTGTCTCCGTTGGCTGAAAGGGCGGTCTCGCCCGAGGCCTTGCCCGTGACGATGGAGTTGCGCTTGAAGGCTGCCAGCGCACTGGCGATTTCCACCCCGCGCGGTTGCAGCCGGCCGTCCAGATGCAGCCGCCCATTGGCGCGCGTGTGCAGCTGCACCTCACCGTTGGCCGTGCCGCCACCTACATTGATGTCCGTGGTCCAGCGGTCTTCCTGACCTTGTCGGGTCAGGGTCAGGTCTGCCGCAGGAGTGACGCCCGGCCGGCGCAATTTTGCCTGGCGCGGTCGCCAGTTCGGGTCAAAGTCCACCTCACCGTCAAACACCAGCTCCCGGCCATAACGGGTGATCCAGGTGACATCGCGAAATACCAGCCGTTCCAGCGGTATGGCCACACCGGGCACGCTGGCAGCCTCCTTTCCCGCATTGAGTTCCCGCAGGGACATCTGGGGCAACACCGCGCCATCGAGGTCGGCATGGTCGGCCTGCATCCGCCCGTCCATCAATGCCGCCATGCTGGGATAGACGGTCAGTTTTTTCACGGTGATGGGTTGCGGCTGCGCGGTCGCCGCATCGTGCAACACGATGGCGGGCGTCGGAAAGAGCCTCCAGCGCAAGGCGCCGACCTTGACCGGCACGCCCAGACGCGCCTGCAACTCCCGCGAAGCCCGGGCCGCCAGTTCCTCTTCGTCAGGCATGAGAGCGGCAACCGCCAGCCACAGGCCGCCCAGCAGGGCAAGCAGCACGCCGGCGCCAACCATCCATTTTTGACCATGTCGCATAGCGTCTTTCTCTTGTGCCAGGATGTGCCCCGGTGCTTATCGAGCCCCTCCACCTTACAGGCGGGGACGGTCCGGGCGTGTAGGCCGCAATCTCCTTATAGTCAGGGGATTCAAGCCAACCTGGAAACAGCCATGCGAATCTGGAAGCAAGCGATCTCCGTGGAACTCCTGGCCGCCACCAATGCCAATTGCGCGGTCACGTACCTGGGCATCGAGTTCCTGGAGGTGGGCGACGACTTCATTCGGGCCCGGGTGCCGGTGGATGAACGCACCCGTCAGCCCTATGGCCTGTTGCACGGCGGAGTCTCGGTGGTGCTGGCTGAAACCCTGGGCTCCTGCGGCGCTGCCTTTGCGGCGCCCGAAGGCCACCGCACGGTGGGGCTGGACATCAATGCCAATCACCTCAAAGGCGTCACCAGCGGTTGGGTCACAGGCATCACCCGGCCCGTGCACATTGGCCGCACCACCCAGGTCTGGCACATCGAACTGAGCAACGAAGCGGGTGAGCTGACCTGTGTGTCACGCATCACCATGGCCATGCTGGCCCCGCGATAATGAACAAATCGGCAGCACGCCCTTGCGTCACGCCAACAGCTTGCTATCAATTGTGTAGCATCTGGGTCTGGGTTACAGCGCAGGACTAGCCGGCAGCGGGCTCCGCCCGTGCCATGCGTTCACTCTTCCAGTAGACGTCGTCACCGCCGTTCATGCGGTTGAGCACGCGGGACAGCACAAACAGCAGATCGCTCAGGCGGTTGAGGTAGTGGCGCGGCGACTCATTGAGTTTCTCCGCCTTGTCGAGCGCCACCACGGCACGCTCGGCACGCCGCGCAACCGTGCGGCACACATGGGCCAGCGCCGCGGCGCGGGAGCCGGCCGGCAAAATGAATTCCTGCAGGCGCGGCAGGCCGGCGTTGTGCTGCGCCAGCGCTGCGTCCAGCATGGCCACCGCTTCCGGCTTGAGCAGCTCAAAGCCCGGAATGGACAACTCGCCGCCCAGATTGAACAACTGGTGCTGCACTTCAACCAGCAACTCACGCACCGCGGCAGGCATCTCTTCGCACAACAACACGCCAATCTGCGAGTTCAGCTCGTCCACATCGCCCATGGCATGCACACGCAGGCTGTCCTTGGACACGCGGGTGTTGTCGCCCAGCCCCGTGCTTCCGTTGTCCCCGGTGCGGGTAGCGATTTGTGTGAGTCTGTTGGCCATGGGCGATGAAAGTTGGGTGGGTTACGCAGGGAAAGAAAATGTGAGCAATCTGCAGATGATGTCAACGAGGCAACACCGTGCAAAAGTGCTGGAGTCGCTCACTTTGCTGCGGTGCAATAGCGACTTCTTCAACTTCAAAGGATATGTCTGCATGACATCCAAATCTCATTTTATTCCCAACTTTGAATTGCGCAGCATCGCGCTGCTGGCTGCATTGACCGTGGGTACAGCGCTGGCCGCGCATGCCCAAACCCCCGACACAGGTGGGACCAGGCCTTCAACCCCGATGGCCAACCCATCCCCACAAAGCACGCCCGGCCCGATGGCACCGGCCAAGAATGCAGAAGCCATTTTTGTGCGCGCCGATGTCAACAAGGACGGCAAGCTCAGCCGGCAGGAAACTGCACGCTTTCCAGCGGTGGAGCAACGATTTGACGACATCGACACCAATAAGGATCAGTTTGTTTCGCGCGAGGAATTTGAAGCCGCACTCAAATCCTGACGCCAGCCGTTAAAAGCCGTGGGGGCGGGCCCGCTCCCACTTCAAATTGCCTGCACAGGCGTAAACTGGGGCCTTCTGGAGACACCATGAACGCCCCCACCCACCCTGACCACCTGTTGCCCCAACTCAAGCTGCGCGATGTGCCGCAAGCATTGATCGAGGCGTTGAAAGCGCGGTTTGCCGATCGTTGTTCCACGGCCTTGGTGGTGCGTGAGCAGCACGGGCGGGACGAGTCCTCCTTTGCCGCGCCGCCGCCGGCAGCCGTGGTGTTTGCGGAAAGCACCGCCGACGTTGCCGACGCCGTGCGGCTGGCCGCGCAGTATGCCGTGCCCGTCATTCCCTTTGGTGTGGGCACATCGCTGGAAGGCCATCTGCTGGCCGTACAGGGCGGCATCAGCGTGGATGTGAGCCGCATGAACAAGGTGCTCTCCATCAACGCCGAAGACCTGACGGTGACGGTGCAGCCCGGTGTCACCCGCAAGCAGCTCAACGAAGAAGTCAAAAGCACAGGCCTGTTTTTTCCGATTGACCCCGGCGCCGACGCCACTTTGGGCGGCATGAGCGCCACACGCGCCAGCGGTACCAACGCCGTGCGTTACGGCACCATGCGCGAGAACGTGCTCGCCCTGGAAATTGTCACAGCCGCTGGCGACGTCATACGCACCGGCACCCGCGCGAAAAAGTCATCGGCGGGCTACGACCTCACGCGCCTGATGGTGGGCAGCGAGGGCACGCTGGGCGTCATCACCGAAGTCACCGTCAAGCTCTATCCCTTGCCCGAAGCAATCTCGGCGGCGATCTGTTCTTTTCCCAGCATTGAAGCTGCGGTGCGCACCACCATCCAGATCATCCAGCTCGGGGTTCCGATTGCGCGGGTCGAGCTGATCGACAGCAACACGGTGCGCATGGTCAATGCGCACAGCAAGCTGGGGCTGCGCGAAGAGCCCATGCTGCTGATGGAGTTTCACGGCTCGCCCGGCAGCGTCAAAGAGCAGGCCGAAACCGTTCAGGAAATTGCCGCGGACCTGGGCGGCAATGCTTTCGAATGGGCCAGCACGCCCGAAGAGCGCACACGGCTCTGGACGGCGCGGCACAACGCCTACTTTGCCGCCATCCAGTCCAGGCCCGGTTGCCGCGCCATTTCCACCGACACCTGCGTGCCTATTTCCCGGCTCGCCGATTGCCTGCTGGACTCGGTGAGCGAGGCCGACGCCAGCGGCATCCCCTACTTTCTCGTCGGCCATGTGGGCGACGGCAATTTTCACTTCGGCTACCTGATCGACCCCGACAAGCCCGAAGAGCGCGAAGTGGCAGAAGGCCTCAACCACAAGCTGGTCAACCGAGCCTTGAGCCTGGAAGGCACGTGCACCGGAGAGCACGGCATCGGCCTGCACAAGATGGACTTCCTGGTGAGCGAGACCGGAGGCGGCGCTGTGGACATGATGCGCACCATCAAGCGCGCGCTCGATCCGCAAAACATCATGAACCCGGGCAAGATCTTTAGGCTTTAACGCGCCATTGGCGCCGGCTATTTGCCGCCGCGCAAACGTTCAATCAGGCCATTGAGCTCGTCCATCGAACCAAATTGGATTGCAAGCTCTCCCACGTCTTCACGGCGCCCATGGCGCTTGACCTGCTTTTTGATGCGCACTTCGACCTCCGCCATCAGCAGGTCGGCCAGCTCTTCTTCGACCCGCCGGGTATCGCGCGATTTTTCCTTGCTGACTTTTTGCGGCTTCAGGGAAAACTCGGCGCTGAGTTTTTTGACCAGGCTTTCGGCCTCCCGCACCGACATTTTTTTGGCGGCAATCTGGTTGGCGGCAGTGATTTGCGTGGCCCGCTCCAGACCCAACAGCGCCCGCGCGTGACCCATGTCCAGGTCTCCGGCCATCAGCATGGTCTGCACCGGATCGGCCAGATTGAGCAGGCGCAGCAGGTTGGACGCGGCGCTGCGCGAGCGGCCCACCGCCTGCGCGGCCAGCTCATGCGTGAGTCCAAACTCCTTGACCAGCCGCTGCAGGCCGTGCGCCTCTTCCAGCGGGTTGAGGTCTTCGCGCTGGATGTTTTCAATCAGCGACATCGCTGCGGCCGATTCGTCAGGCACGTCGCGCACCAGCACCGGCACGCTGTCCAGCCCGGCGATCTTTGCGGCGCGAAAACGCCGCTCGCCCGCGATGATTTCGTACTTGCCGTCGTTGGCGCCACTGCTCAGCCGCCGCACCAAAATCGGCTGCATGATGCCCTGCGCCTTGATGGACTCGGCCAGCTCGTACAGCGCGCCCTCGTCCATGCGGGTGCGCGGCTGGTACTGGCCTGCGACCATGTCGGTCAGCCTCAGCGAAGCCGGCAGACCGGGGCTGGTGGCGCTGCTGTCGATGTCGGACGACTCGCTGACCTTGGGGCCGAGCAAGGCCTCGAGGCCGCGGCCCAGGCCCTTAGGTTTTTTCGTAGCCATGCATTTTTCCTTCTGTTGTTTGGTACGGGGTGGAGGCCGGTTTGTCCGCTCCACTGCAAAGCAAGCGCAGGCTGTCATGGGCTTGCGGCCAGTCGCCAAGACCGCTGTCGGCATTGAGGTGGCCACGCGGCCCGGCATCTACAAAGCTTGCGCCCCACGCTGCGGCAAACGCCCGGGCCCGCGCCGGTGCGCAAAAGGGGTCATCACTGCTGGCAAAGACAAGGGACGCAAACGGCAGGGGTTGCTGCAACACAGGCGCCCAACCGGGCAGGGCCTGGCGCAGATCATCGCGCTCTGTATCAGGCGGCGCCACCAGCAGCGCGGCCTTGACGCGTTGCGTATTTTTCGAATGCGCAGCCCAGGCCGCCACCTGAATGCAGCCCAGGCTGTGCGCCACCAGCACGGCTGGTTGGTCACATGAAAGCAACACCTCTTCCAGCCGTGCAATCCAGTCACCGCGCAGCGGGCGCATCCAGTCATGCTGCTCCACACGCGTGTAGCCATGTGCGCGCTCCCAGCGGCTTTGCCAGTGGTCAGGGCCGCTGTTTTGCCAGCCGGGGAGAATCAGGACGTTGCCGGGTTTCATGCGTACGGAGGACTGTTGTGCTATTGTTTTAATAGCAAACAATGTCCATCAACAAAGGGCAAAGTGCACATTTCCATGGGTAAAAAGCTCACAGGACCTTGATGCGCTGAACCATCTCTTCGGCGAAAGCGATGAAAGCCTGCGCGCCTTTGGACGAAGGATCAAACACCACGCCGGGCAGGCCGTAACTGGGCGCTTCGGCCAGGCGCACATTGCGCGGGATCACCGTGTTGAAGACCTTGTCGCCGAAATGCTGCTTGAGCTGGTCGCTGACCTGCTGCTGCAAGGTGATGCGCGGGTCGAACATCACACGCAGCAGGCCGATGATGGCCAGGTCCTTGTTGAGGTTGGCGTGCACCTGCTTGATGGTGTTGACGAGGTCGGTCAGGCCTTCCAGCGCAAAGTACTCGCACTGCATGGGCACGATCACGCCGTGCGCGCAGCACAGGCCATTGAGCGTGAGCATGCTCAAGGAAGGCGGGCAGTCGATCAGCACGAAGTCATAGTCGCCCGCGACCGCCTCAATCGCCAGCTTGAGGCGTTTTTCGCGGCGCTCGATATCCACCAGCTCGACTTCGGCGCCGGCCAGTTCGCGGTTGGCACCGAGGATGTCGTAACCACAGCCGCCGTCGATCAGCTTCTGGCTGGTGACCCGCGCCTCGGCTATCGAGGCCGACTCCAGCAACACGTCGTACACGGTCATTTCCAGCTTGCGCTTGTCCACGCCCGATCCCATGGTGGCATTGCCCTGCGGGTCGAGGTCAATCATCAACACGCGCTGCCCGACCTTGGCGAGGCCTGCCGCCAGATTGACGGTCGTCGTGGTCTTGCCCACTCCACCCTTTTGATTGGCAACGCAGAAGATTTTGGCCATGTGCTCTTTATTGTTCTTGGGGAAATCGGATGGAAAGGAATAGAAACTATTTGGAGATGGCCAGCTTGACACCAAAGGCGATAAGAAAAACCCCGGCGGCCTTGTTCAGCCAGCTCGTGATGCGCGGGCTGGAACGAATGCGTTCGGCCAGAAAATAAGTAAGCAGGACGGAAGTCAGTCCATAGAGAAAGGTCAAACCGGCAATGGTGGCGGCCATCACCGCAAAAGTCGTCAGACCCTGGTGCTGAGCAGGGTCCACAAACAGCGGGAAGAAGGCCATGTAAAAAACAATGGCCTTGGGATTGAGCAAGGTGATGAGCAGGGCCTGCCGAAAGTAGTGGCGCGCCTTGATATGCAGAATGGGCGCATCGCCAGGCTTGGCCATCAGCATCTTGATGCCCAGCCAGGCCAGGTAAACCGCACCGGCCCACTGGACGATGTGAAAAGCCGTCGGGTAGGCGGCCATCACCGCCGACACACCGGCCACCGCCGCCCAGAGCAGAGCCTGGTCTCCGGCAATAACGCCAAAGGTGGCGCCCAGGCCGCCCGGAATGCCGCCCTTGCTGGTGGAGGTGATCAGCGCCAGATTGCCGGGCCCGGGAATCAGCAGAAAAACAATGATTGCGATGACAAATGCGCCGTAGTCAGCGACGCCAGCAAAGGAGCCCAGCATAAAAATCCCCGGAGTGAGGCACGAGTTTACGTCAGCAGGAATGCCCGCCCCCACGCTTTTCGCTTCGCGTCATTCGCTGCCCCCCGAGGGGGCGCATTTTTCCTTGGGGCGGCCCTGCGGAAAAACTCGTTGGCGCCTCGCAGTTTCGTTTTCAAACCGTGGTTTTTTGACGCATCCAGACGATGCAGCGCTCCGCATCCAGCCCCGGCACCTGCAACTGTTCCACGTGAAACACCTCCACCGCGGCAGGCAAAGCGGCTATTTCATCGGCCGGGTGTTTGCCTTTCATCGCCATCCAGACGCCGCCTTCGGCCAGGGCGCGGCGAGACCATTGGGTGAAATCCGGCAGCGAGGCAAAGGCCCGCGAGCAGATCACGTCAAAAGGCTGGGCGATGGTTTCGACCCGGGCATGCAGTCCGCTCAGGTTGGGCAGCTTCAGGGCGAGTGCGGCCTGCTTGATGAAGGCGGCCTTTTTGTTCACGGTATCCACACAAGTGACCGCAACCGCAGGGCAGCACACAGCAATCACCACTCCCGGCAAGCCGGCGCCCGAGCCCACATCCAGCAAGTGGCTCGCCTGTGCAAGCCCCGCCGTTTGCAAATGACGCTGCAAAGGAGCAATGGCCGCCAGACTGTCCAGCAGGTGGTGCGTCATCATTTCTGCAGGGTCACGAACCGCGGTCAGGTTGTAAACCTGGGTCCATTTGCCGATCAGATCCAGATAGTCCAGCAACTGCCCGATCTGGCCGTCGCCCAATCCGAGTTGCAAGGCCTGCAGGCCAGTGCGCAAATCAGCTTCCCCGCTGCGCATCAGGCTTCAGTCTGCTCGGCAGATTTCAGGGGAACCGTGTTTTTCCAGAGGTTCTTCTTCAGGTGCACCAGCAGCAGGGACACCGTCGCCGGCGTGATGCCGGATATGCGCGAAGCCATTCCCAGGGTTTCGGGACGGTGCTTCGCCAGGGTCTGCCGCGCCTCAAAGCTCAGCGCCGACACCTGCAGGTAATCCAGATCGGCAGGCAGTTTGAGGTTTTCGTAGTGGGATGCGCGCTCCACCTCGGTTTTCTGCAGGTCAATGTAGCCGGCGTATCGGGCCGTGATTTCGATCTGCTCGACCACGCTTTTAAGTTGCTCATCGCCGGCCAGGACTTCAATCTCGGGGTTGGCATAGCGCCCATCCTCGAGCGACATCAACCCGGCGTAGTCCACGCCGGGCCGGCGCAGCAAGTCCAGCAGGTTGTACTCGTGCTCAATCGATGTGCCCAGCACCCGCTGCGCTTCAGCCGCCGGCAGGTTGCGCGGACTCACCCAGATGCCCCGCAGGCGCTCTGTTTCACGTGAAACAGCGTCGCGTTTGCGGTTGAAGGCGTCCCAGCGCGCGTCGTCCACCAGGCCCAGCTCCCTGCCCTTTTCGGTCAGACGCATGTCGGCATTGTCTTCACGCAGCATCAGGCGAAACTCGGCCCGGCTGGTAAACATGCGGTAAGGCTCGGTCACGCCCTTGGTGATCAGGTCGTCTACCAGCACGCCCAAGTAGGCCTCGTCGCGCCTGGGCAGCCAGGCCTCTTTGCCCTGACATTGCAGGGCAGCGTTGATGCCGGCAAACATGCCCTGCGCGGCAGCCTCTTCATAACCCGTGGTGCCGTTGATCTGCCCGGCAAAAAACAGGCCCTGCACCGCCCGAGTTTCAAAGCTGGTTTTCAGCGAGCGCGGGTCAAAGTAGTCGTATTCGATCGCGTAGCCGGGCCGCAAAATGTGGGCGTTTTCCATGCCCGCCATGGACCGGACCAGCTCGTATTGAATGTCAAAAGGCAGGCTGGTCGAGATGCCGTTGGGGTAAATCTCGTGGGTGGTCAGACCCTCAGGCTCCAGGAAAATCTGGTGGCTTTCCTTGTCGGCAAAGCGGTTGATCTTGTCTTCCACGCTCGGGCAATAGCGCGGCCCGACACCGTCGATCTTGCCGGTGAACATGGGGCTGCGGTCAAAGCCGGAGCGAATGATCTCGTGCGTACGCTCGTTGGTATGGGTGATCCAGCAAGGCATTTGCCGGGGGTGGGCAATTTTGCCGCCCATGAAGCTGAACACCGGTACCGCCCCAGGCGTACCCCCGGGCATGCCGTCGCCCGGCTGCTCGGTGCATTTGGAAAAGTCGATGGTGCGGCCATCAATGCGCGGCGGTGTGCCGGTTTTCAGTCGCCCCTGCGGCAGCTTGAGTTCCTTGAGCCGGGCGCTGAGCGACACCGCCGGCGGGTCACCTGCCCTGCCCGCCGAATAGTTTTGCAGGCCCACATGGATCTTGCCGTCCAGAAAAGTCCCGGCCGTCAGCACCACGGTGCGCGAGCGGAACTTGATGCCCACCTGCGTCACCGCACCCACCACCCGATCGCCCTCGACCATCAGGTCATCGACCGCCTGCTGGAAAATCCACAAGTTCGGCTGGTTTTCGAGCCTGCGGCGAATCGCCGCCTTGTACAAAATGCGGTCGGCCTGCGCCCGGGTGGCGCGCACCGCCGGACCCTTGGAGCTGTTGAGAATGCGAAACTGGATCCCGCCCTCGTCGGTCGCCAGCGCCATCGCGCCGCCCATGGCGTCCACCTCCTTGACCAGGTGGCCCTTGCCAATCCCGCCTATGGACGGGTTGCAGCTCATCTGACCCAGGGTCTCGATGTTGTGGGTCAGCAACAGCGTCTTGCAGCCCATGCGCGCCGAGGCCAGCGCAGCCTCGGTGCCGGCATGGCCGCCGCCGACCACGATCACGTCAAATTCTTGAGGGTAAAACATGATGGCCTTCAACTCTCTATCAATTCAGTTGCCAAACCCATGCCGCGCGCCACCTGGGCCTGGCGGCGGTCCGCGGTCACAAACAGGTCCACCCGCGTGGCCAGCGCACTGCCCACGTGCAATGCGTCCATGCCGCGCAAAGGGCCCTGCTCCATGGCGGCAAAAGCAAAACGCTCAACACGTGCATCCAGCGGCACCAGGGTCATGTCCGCCACATCGCTTTGCGCGGCGGCCCAGGCACGGTCAAATTCCGGCGCGGGCAGGCTTCCGTCGCGCCGACGCCGCAGCAACGCAGAGGCCACCTCGGTCTTGCAGTGCGCGGCAACCAGCAATTCGCTGGCCGACTGAAAAAGAGCAAGCACTCGCTCACGTCCGGCTTCACTGGCGTAGCGCTTGGTCAGCGCAGAGGCGTCAAACATCAGCCGGGCTTCCCCGTCACGCGCCATTGCACGGCTGGCCGGCGGCGTCGCAGGATAAGGAGCAGACGCGCGCTTCACCATGGAGACTCGCTACGCTCATCCAGCACCGCCTGCGACAAGGACACACCGGGCGGCAAGACCACCGGCTCAAAGGGGCGCTTCCAGCTGGGCACCTTGACCAGCTCCTCCGACTTCAGAGGAACCAGCTCGGCGACCGGCTTGCCATGTCGCAAAATCCGCACGGTTTCGCCCTTCTCGACCAGATCAATCATGGCCGACGCGTGGGCCCGGAATTCGCTGAGGGGAATCGTGTGCATTTTGTACAAAAGTGGTTGTTTCGTACATTTTAGCGGGTTTCACGTCCCATACCCACGGACGGGACATCTCCCTGCCGCCTGTGGTGCAATCAAATGCATGAGCACACCTCCCAAACTCCTCGTCTTCGCCGGCAGCACCCGCCAGAACTCCTTCAACCGCAAGCTGGCCCATGCCGCCGCCGGTCTGGCCCGCGCATCCGGCGCAGCGGTCACGCATATCGAGCTGGCCGACTTCGACATCCCGATCTACAACGCCGACCTGGAAGCCACAGGCACCCCGTCAGACGTGATGAAGCTCAAGCAGATCATGTTCGAGCACCCCGCCTGGATCATCTGTTCGCCCGAGTACAACGGCAGCTACACCGCGTTGCTCAAAAACACCATCGACTGGGCATCCAGCCCGGTCAAAAGCGACCCGGCCTGGCAGGAGGGCTTCAAGTCCTTCACAGGCAAGGTGGTGGGCATGCTCAGCGCCTCACCCGGCGCACTGGGCGGTCTGCGTTCGCAAAGCCATCTGGCGCCGCTGCTGCTCAATGCGCACTGCTGGGTGGCGCCCAAGGCTTTTGCGCTGGGCCGCGCGGGCGATGCGTTTGATGCTGACGGCAAGCTGGTCAATGCTGCGCACGTCAAGAGTGTGCAGGCGGTGATTGATCAGGTGCTGTTTGCCAGTGCGCGGCTGGCGGCTTAGCGTGTGAGGTGCGCAGGCCCGTTCGGGCTGGGGTTGTCATCCCGGGCTTGACCCGGGATCCATGCCTTCTGTGTCTCCTGCTCTGGTGGTATGCGTGGCAAGCCGGGGGTTGCCCGGCGGCAACTCACTTTTCTTTGTCTCGCCAAAGAAAAGTAAGCAAAAGAAAGGCGACCCGATGCTCCGGGTCCTTCCGCTTCGCTCCAGGCAACCTGCGGTTCTCGGTAAAAGCGGGGTCTCGCTCGAACTCGGCTTCGCCTCAGACAATCGCGAGCCCTGATCCGCTTTTGCCTGCGCTCCTCGGCCCGGACCGACGGGCTTGGGGAGAGAAGACAAATACCAAAACCGATTCGGGGAGCAAGGACGCGCAAAGCGCGTCCTTGCGGAGCCCGCTCCCGTTCCTGATTCCGTTCCCCGCCCTTCTGGCTGCGCCGAGGAGCGCAGGGCCAGACGGATCAGGGCGGGCGATTGTCTGAGCGTAGCGAGTTCGAGCCCGACCCCGGCTGGACCGAGCACCGCAGGTTTCCCCTCGTAGCGCTAGCGAAGAGGGGACGCAGACAGCAGGGTCGCCTTTTCTTTGCTTACTTTCTTTTGGCGAAGCAAAAGAAAGTGAGTCGCCCGCCGGGGCGATACCCGGCTTGTTCGCGAACCACTAAGCACGAAGCT
>JAKFXR010000051.1 GCA_021731285.1 Polaromonas sp.
GGCTGGCCTGCACCGCACCGACGGACGCGCCCAGGGTCTGGCCGATGGACGGCAGCGCCGGCAAATACATGTCGATGGCAAAGGGGCCTATGGCCGACAGCAGGCCCAGGACCAGCGCAGTGCGCAGAAAACTTGAGTTCATGGAGCGAAAAAGGTTTTTCCGTAGAGGAAGGACCTGCAGTTGGCCAAGTCTAGCCGAGTAAGCAGAATGCCCCGGCGAATGGTTCGCCGGGGTGTTTTGCGCGGCGCGCGCGGCAGGTTTGCCGCGCGCGTTTTAACTTCCAGCAGCCATCACACCCAAACATCCAACAGCGTTGCCCCATCGGGCAATCGCTATAGACAGCGGCGTCAAGCCAGCTACGCTGGAGAACGCCTGATTGGGTTGGCCGTGCGATTGAATCGCACGAGGATCGAGCACCGTTTCAGCCACCCCGCTTTGCGCTGGGTTCGCCGGAACGGATGAACTTCGACAACCTTCCCCCCCCCCTCCCAAACCTCATGAACCATCAAGGCATCAGTGAAATATTCTTTGAAGAAACCTACAGCGTACCGCCGGAACAAACGGCACGGGCATTGTTTTCCAGGCTTCCACATGGAAGCGACTATGCAGAGAGGCTGATCGAATGCCTGGCGACCGGGTACCTGGTTGCCGTTGTTGAATCCATCTGTATCCGCGAGATGCAGCGGCATGTGGATGCGGCATCAGAAGTCGTTGTGGGTCGGATCGTCCAGATGGAGCACAAGGGGCCAATCCCGCCCGGGTCATCGCTGAAGTTGCGAGGATGGGTGGAACGGCTGGGAGAACGCAGCGCGACGTTTTGCGTTCAGGCTTCTGATGCGCATGAGGTCGTTTGCGAGAGTTCCGTCACGCTGGTGGCTGTGCAGCGGGCTTTGATGGAGTCTCGGATTGCTGCGAAAGTTGGGGCGCTTGTGGTCAGCCCTGTCGGGGATTTTGTGGGCGGCGCGCGCGGCAGGTGTGCCGCGCGTGTTTTGACTTCCAGCAGTCGGGAGCCCGAAACTTCCTGAACACGCCCCGCCGCAAGGCGGGGCATCAGAGTGGAATCGCCTTTGCTGTGCCAGGTTGTGCAATGTCGCACCGCCCTCAATCGTCGGGCAGATCGCCATAAACGACGCCGGGGCGCCGACGGGCCGTCCATCATGTCCAAACGGACCACGCCGAGACCGATCCAGCCAGCACCGATGCGCTGGGGCATTCACCTTGTTGCTGTGGAGTGCACTTGAACTGCGTCTGGGAGCATGCCGGGATACATCTTCGCGGTGGTGATGCCTGGGCCATGCGTTCTTTAGGGTCAGGATCGCACCCACAACGGTCTTGTATTTGTCGTGAATCCTGGCACGGGCACGGCTTCGCCTCGGGCTTGTTCGCTGCAACCGTTCGGCCCAAACAATTTCCCCGTCGCTGTGCGCCTTCCTCGCGAAACAAATTCTTTGGGCCTACCGGTCCTCAAGCTGTGTCCGGACTCGGGAATCACCCGCACGACATTCGGGGAATCGCCCGCAAACGACACGGGTAATCACACGTGCGCATCCACCGCCAGCCCACGCCCAGCAACGGTTTCGGACCTCCTTAACTAATCTAACTAAAGACATAACTATGGATCAAAGAGGAAACACCGCTGCCCAAAAAACGGGCGGTGCTTTATCTGACGCCGAAGAAAACCGTTTATCAGAAGCAAAAACAAAGGCGGAAGGCCGGTCCGGCAAAGTGATTGCGCTGCTCAACCAGAAAGGCGGAGCAGGCAAGACCACGCTGGCCACGCACCTCGCGGGTGAGTTCGCTTTGACGGGAAGCCGCGTAACGCTGCTGGATGCCGATCCGCAGGGGTCAGCGCTGGACTGGGCGCAGCGGCGTGCACAAAGCGGCCACGGTCGCCTGTACGGTGTGTTTGGCTTGGCACGGGACTCTTTGCACCAGGAAGCGCCGCAAATCGCCTTGCAGGCTGATTTCGTCGTGATTGATGGACCACCTCGGGTCGCGGCGCTCGCGCGCTCTGCGCTGCTGGCCGCCGACCTGGTGCTGATTCCGGTGCAGCCCAGCGCTTATGACGTGTGGGCCAGCCATGAGATGGTGCAGCTGATTACCGAGGCGCGGGTGTTCCGGCCGCAGCTTCGCGCGGCGTTTGTGATCAACCGGCGCGTCGTGGGCACAGTCATAGGACGGGAGGCGCGTGCCGCGCTCGCCGATCAACCGTTTCCCGCGTTGCAGGTCGAAGTGTCCCAGCGCATCGTATTTGCCGACAGCGTGGCTGCGGGTCGGCTGGCGTTTGAGGTGGCCCCGAACTGCGCAGCAGCGCGCGAGATCGCGGCGCTGGCGCATGCGGTACGAGAGATGCTGTTATGACCAAATCACAGCGTCCCAATTCGCAGCGCCGGGCATCGATTGGCCGCAGGCCCGGTGCCGATCCGGCTTCAGCCTGGGTGCAGCAGGTTGACGCGGTGATTGCGACCGCAAAGGCATCGGTCTACACCGCACGGCTCACCGTTGACGTTACGCCTGCGATGCGGGGAAGGATCAAGGTCGTGGCGTTCCAGCGGGGTGTTACGGCCGTTGAGATGTTGCGTGACCTGTTGGAGCGTGAGTTCCCGGAGGAAGCGCCATGATGCAGTCAAACGTACAAGCAACGGTACAGGTCATGCGACCTGAATTGTCTGCGCGCAGACACATACCAATGCAAGTTTCCCTTGCCTTCGTCGAGCAGCGGGTGAACGTGTGGCTGCGTTTCGGCAGGCCAGTGCGCGAGACCGTTCTGAACCGCTGGCGGCGCGTTGCCGTGTTCGAACCCGGCGCGGCCTGCTGCCGCGTGAAGTGGATAGCCAATGATTACGGCACAGCGCTTTGGCAGATGATGGTGCTGCAAGCACCCATGCCATTCGACGGTGCACAGCGCGTCGCTGGCGTGGTGCCAGGCGCGCGCATCCTGCTGCGCGCTGATGGCGAGTTGCAGGTCAAGGCAGTGCTTGCCGCGATTGACAACATAGAGGCTTCGGGCATTGATCCTTGTGCCGTTGCTGTGACCTACTGGCGAACGGTCGGCAACCGGCTGGCTGCCCGCCAGCCGCTGCCCGAATACACCCCCGAGCGACATACGGCGCACATTGCGCGCGGAGCGCTGCAATGAAGCGGGCTGCGGTGATTCTCTGCATGGACATCGGCTTGGCGGCGCTGCTCATGCCGCTTGCCATTCCAAACCGTGTGCAGATTGTCTACAACCCCAGCGACAGCGTGCCGCGCGGCTGGTACCGTATAGGGCCTGCAGACTCGCTGCAGGTTGGCAGCATCGTGCTGGCTCGGCTTCCTGTACAGGCGGCTGCACTGGCGGCGCAGCGTGGCTACCTCCCAGCTGGCATACCCTTGCTCAAGCGCATTGGTGCTGTGGCTCCGCAACAGGTGTGCATAGATGGCTTATCGGTGCGTACCGACGACGTGGCGGTGGCCGCCGTGATGCATGCCGATGGGCGCGGCCGCCCGCTGTCTGTCTGGCCGCAGTGCCGACACCTGGTACACGGTGAACTGTTTCTCTTGAGCAGTACCAATCCGGCGTCGTTCGACAGTCGCTACTTCGGTCCCATCTTGGCATCCAGCGTGATTGGCAATGCGCAGCCGTTGTGGACCTGGGACATGCCATGAACATGGCACCCATCGTGCAGATTTCTTGCCACCAGCGTGCAGCGCAAGCTGCACTGGCGCTGCCTGTTTGGCAGCGCTGCAAGCACAGCATGCGGCTGGCGCGGATTCGGAACCGGGCACCGGGGGGACCGGTGAAAAGAGAGGGCAAGATAAAAGGGCCGGCACGCGCCCGGCCGCAAAGCCAGTCTGCACGTGGGTTGGGCGCGGCACGGCGACTTATCGCTTGTGTGCCGTCGCAGAACGCAAACCCGCAGGGCATCGAGCTTGGCAACGTGCCGCCTTTGATGCGGTTCGCTGCATTGCGCTGGAGCTTGTGTCATGGCCTCACGTGAGGATGACCGTTTCAGGGTCAGGCCAGGGGCACCCAAGGGTGGTGATGGTGCAGGTAGCGGACAACGTGCTCAGCGCTTCGTCTCGCAAGTACTGAAGCAGGTATCGAAGTCCGGTGCGAAGGCTTCTGGCGCGCATGGTGCTAGGCCTGCATCAACTTTCGGCCGAGGGCGCGTCGCAGCGGGCAGGGGGGGCCAAACGCTGGCGGTGACGGCCCGGCGGGTGGTCATCAAATCCCGGTATGTCGTGCTGAAGAAAGCGGGTGTGAATTCCGTTTCCGCACACCTGCGCTACATAGAACGGGATGGCGTCACGCGCGACGCTGAGAAGGGGCAGGCCTATGGGCCTGAGACTGACGTCGCCGACCTCAAGGCCTTCGAGGAACGCGGCAAAGGCGACCGCCACCAGTTCCGTTTAATCGTCTCGGTGGAGGATGCCGGGGAGCTGGAAGACCTGCGCGGTTACACGCGGGAGTTCATGCAGCGCATGACCACTGACCTGGAAACCCGGTTGGACTGGGTGGCGGTCGATCATTGGGATACCGACAATCCGCATACCCACGTTGTGTTGCGCGGGCGCACAGGGGAGGACCGAGGAAAAGGTCAGGATCTGGTGATCGCCCCGGACTACATGGCGCACGGCATGCGCATGCGGGCCAGCGAGCTGGCGACTGAATGGTTGGGGCCGCGCACCGAGCTGGAAATCCGGCAGGGGTTGCTGCGGGAAGTTGAGCAGGAACGGCTGACGAGCCTGGACCGGGCGCTGCTGCGACAGTCCATAGTGGATATCGTGGACTTGACCCAGCATCCCACTGACCGGCAGCGCCAGACCCTTCTTCGTGCACGGCTACAACGGTTGGAGGCGATGGAGCTGGCGGAGCGCATCGATGCAAACCATTGGCGGTTTTCACCGAACATGGAACAGACGTTGACTGCCATGGGTGAGCGTGGCGATATTCTGCGCACGATGCACAAGGCCTTGCGGGGGCAGCAGCGGGAATTGGTGTTGGAAATGGAACTGGCGACACCTGTCATTGGTCGCATCGCCGCCAAGGGTCTTGCTGACGAACTCCATGACCGAGGCTATCTGGTGGTGGATGGCATTGATGGCCGTGCGCATTATGTTCGCCTGCCGGTCGGCACTGACTTGGCCGACCTACCGATGGGTGGCATTGTGGAAGTGAAGTCCACTGGAGGGGCGCGAGTGGTAGATCGCAACATTGTGGGCATTGTGCGCGAGGGTCTTTACCGCAGCACCGACCAACTTGCGCAACTCCGAAAAAAAGGTACTCCAGACCCACAAACTGCGGTCGATGTTCATGTGCGTCGGCTCGAAGCGCTGCGTCGCTCGGGAGTCGTGGAGCGCGTGGCCGATGGCGTTTGGAGAGTCCCGTCTGACTTCTTGTCTCTCGCCCAAGCGCATGACGTGCAGAAGGCCGCAGGCGTGGTCGTGGAATTGCGTTCGCATCTGTCTATTGAACAGCAAGTGCGAGCCCAGGGCGCGACCTGGCTGGACCACCAAATGGTGGGGGATACCAGGGAACTGTCACCTTTGGGCTTTGGTGCCCAGGTACGAAGTGCAGTGCAGGACCGGGCGGATTTCCTCGTCGAGCAGCGCTTGGCCGAGCGGCGTGGCCCGCGAGTGGTTTTAGCACGCAACCTGTTATCCACCTTGCGGGACAGGGAACTGGCTGAAGCGGGAAAAGTGATTCAACGCCAGACCGGGCTAATTCATCGCCCGCTGCGTGAAGGCGAGCGCGCAATCGGCATGTACCGTCGCTCAGTTCAGCTGGCTAGCGGTCGCTTCGCGATGCTGGACGATGGCATGGGTTTCAGTCTGGTGCCGTGGAGGCCTGTGGTTGAGCGGTGTCTAGGAAAGCAAATCTCGGCCATCCTGCGTGGAGCGTCGGTTACCTGGAACCTTGGCCGGCAACGCGGTTGACCATCCACCAGTCCTACAGTAACAAAAAGCAGTCTTGATCATGTCTTTCCCAAGCCGAGGCGTAGTCATTCCGGCAGTTTGCAATGTAGCAAGGTTATCAATTCACTTTTGTAACGCCCTTGAGCCATTCCCGGAAGTCGGTCTGCATGGTAGCGCTGATCTCGTGATCAATGGGGTAGAGGCGCGTCAGGTGCGCCACCCCCAAATCGTTGAGTAGTCGATCCGAGCGTTGCGCCCAGGTCACTGGCAGCTTGCTGTCGTATTCACCGTGAGCGATGAAGCCGCGCAGCGTCGCCAGGCGCTCTTTGCTCGCCAGATGCGGTTCAAGCTCGGGCAAGATACGGCCGGAAAGGAGGCCGAAGCCGGCCACGCAGTCCGGGGCGCTCAGTGCCACGCTGGCGCTGAGAATGCCGCCCTGGCTGAAGCCGGCAATCACGGTCTTCT
Source organism: Polaromonas sp. (assembly GCA_021731285.1). Lineage (GTDB taxonomy): Bacteria > Pseudomonadota > Gammaproteobacteria > Burkholderiales > Burkholderiaceae_C > Polaromonas. The sequence goes on from JAKFXR010000051.1 coordinate 6,365, forward strand.
GCGGATCCATGCCATAAGCCGACTGCAACTGCGCCATGAAACGGATCAAGGCCTGGCGGCTTTGTTCGGCTTCTGCAGCCACGATGCTGGGTCCGCTGGCCGTGAAATTAACCCGGAACCAGCCAAATTGTCCGGGGGCAAACTGCAACGGACCACGCGGCAGCACGACCAGCGTGTCAGGGTCCATCGCTGCGGCGAGGTCAGCCAGATTGGTTTCCGAGCCGCCCACACCATGCAGCAACACCACGCAGGCCTTTGGCCTGGCAGGCTGGGCTTGCCGCAGGCGAAAGGCAAATTCAAAGGCTGTACTTTGCTGCAGCGGGCTGAGGGTACCTTGTGAAATGTTCATGAAAAATCCTTGTCAATGCGTGATCGTGTTGCTGCGCTCGTCCGCCAAGCCCCAGGCATAGGACTCCATCGACAAAACGCCGTGATCAATGCCGCCGTCCACGACCTGCGCGGTCTCCGCCTCGCTGCGGGCGCCCATCGCGACCATCAGAGGCAAGAAATGCTCCTCGGTGGGATGTGCGCGCAGGGCATGCGGTGCCAGTTGCCGATAATTGACAAGGCGCTTCATGTCGTTGCTGGTCACTGCCTGGCGAATCCACTGCGTGAACTCAATGGCATAGTCAGCCGCCTCTGATCCGGACTGTCTGAACTCGTAAAGGTTGTGCGTCATGCTGCCCGAGCCCACGATCATCACGCCGCTGTCACGTATCGGCGCCAGCGCCCGGCCGAACTGCACGGCACCGGCGGCATCCAGGGCATGGGGCATGGACACCTGAAAAACCGGCACATCAGCGCCAGGCAGCAGGTGGCGCATAGGCACCCAGGCGCCGTGATCCAGGCCGCGCCGTTCATCCGTGCCGCCGACAAAACCGGCATCAGCCAGCAGGCGGCCCGCTTGCGCGGCGTACTGCGGGTGGCCGGCTGCCGGGTATTGCAGGTCATAGAGCGCCGATGGAAAACCGCCGAAGTCGTGAACGGTCTCAGGTGCCACCGTGGTCATGACGCGCGTGTCACGGGTTTGCCAATGGGGCGACACCACCAGCACGGCCGCCACGCCGGACAGTTGCTCTCCCAGGGCTTGCAGGCGGGGGCCGAGCCGCCCCGGTTCGATGGCAAAGGTCGGCGCACCGTGCGAGATGAAAAGGGTTGGGGCTCTGGTCATGGTTGATTTCATGGCTGTCTCCAGGTTGATTCAAAAAAGCTGCGCGGCAAGGTGGCGCAAGACCGTACCCACTGCCGGCCAGGTGGCCTCACTCGGCCGGTTTGCTGACGGCGATCCGGCCACCGCCAAGCAGCGCCACAGCGGCTGCCGTCACGACCAGGTAGAGGGGGTATTCCCAGCCGCCCTTGGCATTGGAAAATGCCCAGCCGTTGCCGGCATGCACCGCCAGGGAACCGAGCAGGATGGGAATACCTGCAAGCGCCACCCAGCGGGTCTGAAAGCCGGCGATGAGCGCTACACCGGCCAGCACTTCCGCTGGCGCGACGATGTAGGCGGTCCACCCGGGGAATCCGACTGATTCGAAAAATCCGGCCGTTCCAGGCAGGGTAAAAACGATAAATTTCTGCAGGCCGTGGGCCAGAAACATCACGCCCAGGGCGAGACGCAATACCAAGGCTGCATAGTCGGTTGTGTTTGGTTTCATGATGATTAACTCCAGTGATTTGCTTAGGTTTGGTGGCGTGTCAGTGATGGTGATTCAGGCCTTGCGAATCCAGGTCGGGGCAATGCCCGTACCGAGTCCCGTGCCATAGCCCAGATAAATATTCAGGCCGGCCAGCGGCTCCAGGTAACGTGCATTCTTCAGGCTGCCCGCATCCACGGTCTTGAAGCCCATGCCCTCGGCCAGCGTGCTGGCGGTTTGCCTGGCGCGCTCACTGTCACCTGCCACAAACACCGTGGCGGTCTGGCCGCCGCCAAAATCGGCACCTCCGGCCAGAACCTGGGCGAACAGGGTGTTGAAGGCCTTGACCACATGCGCCTGCGGCACGGCCTTGGCGATTTCTTCCGCTGCCGACGTGCTGTAGCCCAGCGTCAAGCCCATGAAGTCAGCGGTCAGCGGGTTGGTGATGTCAATTACGACCTTGCCCGTCAGGTCGCCCACCGATTGCAGCGCGCTGACGGCATCGGCGTAGCCGGTGGCCAGCACGACGACTTCGGCTTGTGCCGCGGCGTTGGCGGCTGCGACGGCCGTTGCCCCCGGATGGGCGGCGGCAACCGCCTGGGCCTTTTCAAAATTGCGGGCGGTCACGGTGACCTGATGGCCAGCGCGGGTGAGTTGTTTAACGAAGGCCGCGCCCATGTTGCCGGCGCCGAGTACGAGAATGTTCATGATGGGTCCTTGAGGTCGAATGGGCCGTCTTCTCTGGCGGCGATGCACATTGGCAGTGCACTGAATGAACTGTATAAGCTATCAATAATAAGATAAATAGCTTAAAATTGGATATATTGTTCCTAAAATAAGCACAATGGACCGATTTCTGGAAATGCAAACCTTTGGCGCGGTCGTTGACGCCGGCAGTTTCGTCAAGGCGGCCGAAACACTCGGGCTGTCGAAGGCGGCGGTTTCACGCTATGTCGGCGATCTGGAAACACGCCTCGGGGTGCGCCTGTTGCACCGCACGACACGGCGCTTGTCGCTGACCGGGGAAGGCCAGGTGTTTTACGCCCGCTGCAAAGAATTGCTGACAGGGGTTGACGAGGCGGAGGCCGAGATCACCTCGCGCAGCGGCGCTGCTAGTGGCCTGCTGCGGGTGAACGCTCCGGTGACCTTCGGCATCCGCCATCTGGCGCCGCTTTGGGGAGTGTTCCGTGCGCGCCATCCAAAGGTCACGCTGGATGTGACGCTGGCCGACCGCGTGGTTGATCTGGTCGAAGAGGGCTACGACGTCGCCATCCGTATCGCCACTCTGCCGAGTTCAACGCTGATCAGCAAACGCCTGGCGAGCACCCGCATGGTGCTGTGTGCGTCACCCGACTACCTCAAGGCACACGACACACCCCGGCACCCGGCCGAGTTGGCCGCGCACGCAGTGATTTCCTATAGCTACTGGTCTACCAGGGATGAGTGGCATTTCGACGGGCCACAAGGCCCCGTTAGCGTAAAGACCCAGCCCTGCATGCACACCAACAGCGGTGACACGTGCCGCGCTGCGGCGTTGGCGCACCAGGGCGTGATCCTTCAGCCCACATTCCTCATCGGGGACGACCTTGCGGCCGGCACACTGGTCGAACTGATGCCTGAGTTTCGTTCCATCGAATTGGGGATCTATGCCATCTATCCGACCCGCAAGCATGTTTCACCCAAGGTACGGGCGCTGATTGATTTTCTTGCGGAGCACTTTGAGCAAACGCGCTCGGCCTGGTGAACGGGACTTGGCTAGCGCAGTGAATCGGGCGACGCGGGTTTTCTGGGACTTCCCTGTTTCCACGATAGGCGCACGGTGAACCATTATTGACTGCTGCGCAGCGGCCATAGTGGGCACTCAGGTGTGGGACGGCAGGGTCGCTTGCCAACGAGGCGGCAGCAATATGTCGATCTGAGTGCCGCGATGGGCAGGCGGGTAAGCACGCCCTTCGGATGGCGTGGAGGTCGTGCGCGTTGAGCCTAGCCCGCGGATTAGCCCGTGTTTGGTTGATGGCTTGAGGACGGGCCTGTGAAAACGGAGCGGCCCCCATAGCTGATACCTAGGGATTGTCTCTAGAGAAATAAGCAAAACCACGATTGCATTATCAGTTGCAAGTTGCAACAATTGGATTTGGCAACTTAATCTGACCGGAACCTCCCGATGCGCATTCCCGTAGACGTCAAACTCGATTACCTAACGCTGAAACTCGACCTGGCGAATGAAACCGCCAAAGCCGCCGCTTCGCGAATCTACGAGCGGGAATGTGGCGCTTCGCTGCGCGACCTGCGGCTCATGCGTTTCATCGGCACCGAGCCGGGCCTGACCCTGACGCGCCTGATCGAGCGCGCCTCGCTGGAGAAAACGCTGGCATCCAAGGCCATCACCACGCTAGTAGAGCGCGGCTGGGTGACACGTTCGGTGGGCGCGCATGACGCTCGCCACATCAGCCTGCAACTTACGGATGCAGGAGAGAGTGTGATCTTGCAGGCCGATCCCATCGGCCGTCTCATGGAGGAGACCCTCCTGCGCCGGCTCAACGCCGAAGAGCTCGTCGTATTCAAGCGCTGCTTGGAGAAACTCCTTGTCACAGGCCGCGAGATGAGCGCCTCCCCAGAGGACCTTCTCAATCGCGTGAAAAAGGAACCGGCCCTGTGATCGAGGTTTTCCCGTTGTTTTAATTCCCGCTCCGCTCCCTGACTCAAAGAAAGGTGATTTCCATGAATCGTTTATCCTTCGTTCGCATCTCCTGCGCCGCCTTGCTGGCGCTTACTGCTGCCGCTGTATCGGCGCAAGGCAGTCCCAACGTCTTACGCATCGTGCCGCAGACTGATTTGAAGGTCCTGGATCCGATCTGGACCACGGCCTTCGTGACGCGGGATCACGGCTATATGATCTACGACACGCTTTTCGGCGTCGACACCTTAGGCCGCCCCCAACCCCAGATGGTCGAAAAATACACGTCGTCAGCCGACGCCAAGGTCTGGAATTTCACGCTGCGCAAGGGCTTGGCTTTCCATGACGGCAAACCCGTAGTTGCGGCCGACGTCATTGCCTCCCTGGGCCGCTGGGGCAAGCGCGACAGCTTGGGCCAGAAAATGTTTGGTGCCTTGGACAAGATCGAAGCAGTTGGTGATAGCGGCTTTCGCATGACATTCAATCAACCCTTTGGTTTAGTATTGGAAGCGCTGTCCAAGCCGTCGGGTAGCCCGGCCTTTATCATGCCCAAGCGCGTCGCCGATACGCCGGCAGACAAGCAGATCGACGACTACACCGGCTCCGGTCCTTATGTTTTCAAGAAGGATGAATTCCGTCCCGGCGAGAAGGTGGTCTACCTGAAGAATGCGGCCTACGTGCCCCGCGTTGAATCGCCTTCTGGCACAGCCGGCGGCAAACGCGTCTTCGTTGATCGGGTGGAGTGGATCATCCTGAAAGACGCCCAAACCCAGGCCAATGCGATCGTCAACGGCGAGGTCGACATGCTGTCCTGGATGCCGCCCGAGCATTACGCCACGCTGCGAACCAATCCCAAGCTGCAGACAGTCAGCCCGACCTTTTCCGGGTCGTACTACCTGCATTTGAACCACCATATTCCACCGTTCGACAATCCAAAAATCGCCAAGGCGGCGGTGTTGGCAGTGAATCAGGAAGCGCTGCTGCGCGGGCAGATGGTTTTTCGCGATCTGTACCGAACCTGTACCTCTATTTACCCGTGCGGATCGCCATTGGCTTCTGGTAATACGTCGTACTTCACCGGCAAACCTCAGTTCGAAGAAGCCAAGCGGCTGCTCAAGGAGGCGGGATATGACGGCACACCCATCGTCCTGATGCATCCTGCCGATTTCACTTTGCTCAACAAGCTGCCGCCGGTGATGGCGCAGTTACTCAAGCAAGCCGGCTTCAACGTCGATATGCAGTCCATGGACTGGCCGACGCTTCTGATGCGCCGGACCAAGAAAGACGCGGCGGACAAAGGTGGCTGGAACGCCTTCATCACTGGCTGGGGCGGCAGCGACAACCTGAACCCGCTGTTTTTCGCGCCACTGACCGGCAATGGTGAAAAAGGTTGGTTCGGTTGGAACAAGGACGACAAGCTCGAAGGGCTGAAAGACGCCTTCACGGCGTCCACCGATCCGGTTGCGCGTAAACGCCTGGCTGAGGAGATCCAGGTGCGAGCCTTGGACACCGGCCTGTTCGCCCCGCTGGGAGAGACCAACAACCTATCCGTGGTCCGCCGAGGTGTTGTAAGCGGCGTTCTGCTGGCTCCGGTCAACGTCTTCTGGAACATCAAGAAGAACTGAGTTGCGATGCAAAGGACGGCATTCCATGTGGGTGCCGTCCGTCCCAGGGTCATGCGCGGTCGCGTGTGAGGTCTCTCTCCAGTTTTCAATATTCGGCCACCAATGCTATTTTTTCTTCTTCGCCGCATTGCGGCGACCGTGCCGGTCCTCGTTATCGTTGCCTTGATCGTGTTCCTGATGCTGCGCCTGGCGCCGGGTGATCCTGCTGCGGCCATTCTGGGGGACAACGCCTCAAGTGCGGCTATCCACAGCGTGCGGACCCAGCTGGGGCTCGAGCATTCAATCCCAGTCCAATTCTTCCAATGGTCTGCGCGGCTCTTAGGTGGTGACTTGGGAGAGTCGTATTTTCTCAAACAAAGCGTCGCCGGTCTGATCGCCCAGCGGATCCAGCCGACTTTGTCGCTGGCGGCTTTGACGCTAGTGTTCACGGTGCTTATCGCCGTGCCGCTGGGTGTGGTGGCCGCTTGGCGCCATGGCGGCTGGCTCGATCGCGCATTGATGGGATTTTCGGTGCTCGGATTTTCCATTCCCGCGTTTGTGATCGGCTATGTGCTGATCTGGGCGGTGTCGCTGAAACTGGGCTGGCTTCCAGTGCAAGGCTACTCGCGCCTGGACCAAGGGCTGATGCCTTGGCTACGCCATCTCATCCTGCCCGCCGTCACGCTGTCGATCATCTACGTCGCACTGATCGCCCGCGTCACCCGCGCCGCCGTGGCCGAGGCCCTGACCGAAGACTACGTGCGAACGGCCCGGGCCAAGGGTATCAGTGAAGTCCGCGTGCTGATGCGCCATGCGCTGGTCAACGCCGCGGTGCCTATCGTCACGGTTATCGGCATCGGAATTGCGCTGCTGATCGGCGGTGTCGTGGTTACCGAAACGGTTTTCGCCATTCCAGGACTGGGGCAGCTCACGGTGGACGCCGTACTGTCGCGCGACTACCCCCTGATTCAAGCAATCACGCTGTTCTTTTCCTTTATCTATGTGCTGATCAACCTGCTGGTGGACCTGAGCTACCTGTTGCTGGACCCGCGCATCCGCTACTGAAGCTTCGACCGAACCATGCTTGCTAAAACCCAATTGATTCCCCCCGGCGCACCGTCGCCAGACGCCGAACCTGCGGCCGCCAAGCGGCCCGTCCCGCTCGCTCGCCGTGCCCTGCGCAACGGCGCCGTACGAGTAGGTGGCGGCACCCTCATCTTGCTGATCCTCATGGCCATGGCCGCGCCTTGGCTCGGTACCATAGATCCCACCCTGATCGATCCGGCCAGCGGCAACCTGGTCCCGGGCACGCGCGGCGAATTCAACAGCCTCGCCGGTGACACCTTCCCGCACCTGTTCCTGATGGGCAGTGACAGCCTAGGCCGGGACATCTGGAGCCGCGTCGTGTATGGGGCACGGGTGTCCATCACGGTCGGCATCGCCGTGGCGGCACTGGCGCTGGCCGGTGGGATCGTCGTCGGGCTCGCAGCCGGCTATTTCCGTCGTCTCGACGGCGTACTGATGCGCGTGATGGACGGCGTGATGGCGATTCCGGGCATTCTGTTCGCCATCACGCTGGTGGCTGCCTGGGGTGCCAGTGTTACCACTATCGTGGTCGCTATTGCGGTGCCGGAGATCCCCCGTGTTGCACGTCTATTGCGTTCGGTGGTTCTCACCATTCGCGAAGAGCCTTACGTGGAAGCAGCGATCGCCCTGGACACGCCACCGTTGAAGGTGCTGACACGGCATATCCTGCCAAACGCGATCGCGCCGCTCATTGTGCAGGGCACTTACATTTGCGCCTCGGCTATCCTGGTCGAAGCCATCCTGTCGTTCCTGGGCGTCGGCATGCCAGTCGATATTCCGACCTGGGGCAGCATCATGGCCGAAGGCCGCATTCAGTTCACCCAGTTTCCGCACAACGTCTTGGTTCCCGGCGTCTTCCTGGCGCTCACCGTGCTCGCAGTGAACATTCTGGGCGACGGTCTGCGTGACACGCTCGACCCCAAATTCAGCAAGCGAGGCGTCTGAACTCATGATCTCCCCTCAAACTCTAGCCGCCCCCGGCGCGCCAGCCGTCTTGTCAGTGAAGAACCTTAGCGTGCGGCTGCCCGAGGGCGGTGATCGCGAGCACGCCGTGCAAGGGATTAGTTTCGACGTCCACGCCGGGCGCACGGTCTGCCTGCTAGGAGAGTCCGGCTCTGGCAAGTCGGTCATAGCGCACACCATCATGGGCCTGCTGTCTCCGGGCTTGCGTCCAGTGGTCGGACAGATTGAACTCCAGGGAGAGGACTTGCTGCAGCTGCCGACGCAGCGTCTGCGCCAGCTGCGCGGCGTTGCGATGGGCATGGTGTTTCAAGAGCCTATGACCGCCCTGAACCCCGTCCTGCGCTGCGGTGACCAGGTTGACGAAATGCTGCGCCAGCACACGCGGCTGGGAAAATCGGAGCGGCGTCGCCGGGTGTTGGAGATTTTCGAGCGAGTGCATCTGCCGGAGCCGGATCGCATCTACGCCGCTTTTCCGCATCAGCTCTCAGGCGGTCAGCGCCAGCGCATCGTGATCGCCATTGCGTTGATCCTGAAGCCGGCGCTGCTGATCTGCGACGAGCCGACCACCGCGCTGGACGTGACGACGCAGGCCGAGATCCTCAAGCTGATCAAGGAACTGCAGCAGCAGAACGGCACCGCTGTGCTATTTATCACCCACGATTTTGGTGTGGTGTCGGACATCGCCGACGACGTGGTGGTGCTGCAACTTGGCGATATGGTCGAGCAGGGCCCCAAGTTGGAGGTCTTGCAGCATCCCCGGCAGACCTATACCCAGATGCTGCTGGCCGCCGTGCCTGGACTCAGCCCGCGCCAGCGTCCACCGGTGCCAGCCGCTGCCGCTCTGATCGATGCTCGCGCCATCAGCAAAACTTACGTCGGCGGTCATTGGCCCCAGCCACGCCGGGTGGTCAAGGCGGCACACGCGGTGTCGCTGGTCGTGCGACCGCGGGAAACCGTTGGCATCGTCGGAGAATCAGGCTCCGGCAAGTCGACCGTGGCGCGCTGCATTGCGCGGCTGATTGATCCGAGCAGTGGCGACATCCTGGCTGGCGGCCGTTCAGTGGCGCGAGCCAGCGGCAAGGCCCTGTCGCCGTTTCGCCGCCAGGTTCAGGTGGTGTTCCAGGACCCTTACCGTTCCCTCAATCCACGCCAGACGGTCGGCGCCTCCATCATCGAAGGCCCGCTCAATTTCGGCGTGCCGCGCCAGCAGGCCTGGGCACGAGCCGAAGAGTTGATGAAGCTGGTGCGCCTGACCCCGCAGGCGCTGCGTCGTTATCCCAGCGAGTTTTCCGGTGGCCAGCGGCAGCGCATCTCGATCGCACGCGCCTTGGCTTGCGAGCCCCAGGTGCTGATCGCCGACGAAGCGGTATCGGCATTGGACGTTTCGGTACAGGCGCAGATCCTGGACCTGCTCAACGACATCCAACAGCGACTGGGCATCGGTATCTTGTTCATCACACATGATTTGCGGGTGGCTAGCCAGATCTGTGATCGGGTAATCGTAATGCAACGCGGTGAGATCGTCGAGCAAGGCGCAATCCACGACGTGTTCTTCAACCCGCAGCATACCTACACCCAGGCGCTGCTGGCCGCCGCCCCGGGGCGCGGCTTCAGCTTCGGCCGAGCGGTCCCTGCGGAAGAGGGGCAGGCTGCCACGCAAACCGTGACATGACAACCCGCGTCCTGATCGCCGGTCTCCATCACGAAACCAATACTTTTGCGCCGACCCGGGCCGATTGGTCCGCCTTCCATCGCGGTGAAACCTTTCCGGCCTATGTGCAGGGCGAAGCGATGGTTGAGCGCTTTGCCGATGCCAATATTTCGGTCGGTGGCTTCATCCAAGGCGCCCGGCAGCGGGGCTGGACGCTGCTGCCTTCGTGCTGGGCTGGCGCCACCCCGTCTGCCCACGTCACGCGCGATGCCTTCGAGCGGATTGCGGGCGTCATCGTGGGCGATCTGCGCCAGGCTATCGGGCAGGGGGGCGTGGACGCCGTCTACCTCGATCTGCACGGTGCGGCCGTGGCGGAGCACCTTGACGACGTCGAGGGCGAGTTGCTGGCGCAGGTTCGTGCCACTCTTGGCCCGGACGTGCCGGTGGTCGCCAGCCTGGACATGCACGCCAATGTCACGGCACAGATGTTGGAAACTGCCGATGCGCTGGTCGGCTCCCGCACCTATCCACATGTGGACATGGCCGCCACGGGGCAGTTGGCGGCAAGCCTGCTAGAACGGCGCTTGCGCCGTGGTGAGCGCCGGAAGCTGTATGTCATGCGGCTGCCCTTTCTCCTGCCCCTCCATGTCCAGACCACGATGGCGGAACCGGCCGCGTCAATCTACGCCTTTCTGCGCTCCCTGGAGGAGGAGTACGGCGTGGATGTGAATTTTGCCACCGGCTTTCCGGCGGCCGACATCGCCGAATGCGGCCCGATAGTATGGGCCTACGGCGAAGCGGTTGATGCAGCCGAGGCGGCGGTGCGCCGGCTCTACGCGCGAATCAACTTGCCGCGTTCGCAATGGCGGCTCGACCTGCTCGCGCCACGCGATGCCGTGGCCCGCGCGATCGACATCGCGTCGTTCGCATCGCGCCCGGTGGTCATTGCTGACACCCAGGACAACCCCGGCGCTGGCGGCGACAGCAACACTACCGGCATGTTGCACGCCCTGCTCGCACGAGGCGCCGGACGTCGCTTTCCTCAGCAAGTCGCTCTCGGCCTTTTGTGGGATCCGGAGGCTGCCCGCGCCGCGCACGCCGCCGGGGTCGGCCAGCATGTCGATTTGGCCCTGGGTGCGGCCGTGCCGACTTTTACCGGCGAGGTCAGCGATCCGCCGGTTCAGGCGCGCTTCACGGTGTGCTCCCTAGGCGACGGCCACGTCTCGCTCAGGGGGCCGATGACGATTGATCCAATCATCGAACTGGGCCCCAGCGCCTGTCTGGAAATCGAAGGCGTCCTGGTGGCTGTCTCCAGTACCAAGACCCAGATGCTAGACCGGGAGCTATTTCGTCACTTTGGGATCGAACCCGAGTGCATGAAGCTGCTGGTTAACAAAAGTTCTGTCGATTTTCGCGCCGACTTTGCGCCGATCGCAGAAGCTATCTTTATTGCCAAGGCCGCCGGTCCGATAGCCGCAGACCCGGCGGACCTGCCTTGGTGCAAGTTGCCGGCCGCAATGGCCCGGCAGCCCTGACGCCGCCCGACTGTTTCCCTTAATTTTTTCCAAATGATCAAGACCCTGACCCCAGCCCTCGGCTTTTTCGAGCGAAACGCCGAAAAATTCATCTCAATCCGCCAGCAGATTCATCAGCACCCAGAGTTGGGTTTCCAGGAGTTTAAAACCAGCGAACTGGTCGCCAGCAAGTTGGCGCAGTGGGGCTATCAGGTGCGGCGCGGCCTCGGCGGCACCGGCGTTGTTGGGCAGCTCAAGCGCGGCCAGAGCAGCAAGCGCCTGGGCCTGCGGGCCGACATGGACGCCTTGCCGATCCAGGAGAAGACCGGCTTACTCTACGCAAGTGGCCGGCCGGGCATCATGCACGCTTGCGGTCACGACGGCCACACCGCTATGCTGCTGGCCGCCGCGCAATACTTGGCGCAGGAGGGCGATTTCAGCGGCACACTGAATTTGATCTTCCAGCCAGCCGAGGAAGGCGGGGGTGGTGCTGTTCGCATGATGGAGGATGGCCTGTTCGATTTGTATCCGTGCGACGCGATTTTCGCCATGCACAATGGCCCTGGCACGCCGCAAGGTCACTTGGTGTTCCGAGAAGGTTCAATGATGGCCTCGTCCGACTACGTCACCATTACCGTGCATGGGGTCGGCGGCCATGGAGCCGAGCCGCACCGCGCTGCCGATCCCATTGTCGCGGCAGCCAGCATCGTCATGGCCCTGCAGACCATTGTGTCGCGCAACGCGGCGCCGCTGGACATGGCCATCGTGACGGTGGGCGCCATGCATAGCGGTCAGGCAAACAACGTCATTCCCGACACTGCCGTGCTGGAGTTGAGTGTGCGCGCGCTGACGCGCGAGATGCGTGAGTTGCTGGAACGGCGCATAAAGGCGCTGGTGGCGGCGCAAGCGGATAGCTTTGGTGTGCGAGCGCAGATCGACTACCGGCCTGGCTACGCAGTTCTGGTCAACACTCCAGCCGAAACTGAATTCGCACGACAGGTGGCGACGGAGCTGGTGGGCGCCGAAAAAGTCGTCAAGCAGGGGCCACCCTTGACCGCCAGCGAAGACTTCTCTTTCATGCTTGAACAGGTGCCGGGCTGCTACCTCATCATCGGAAACGGCGACGGCGAAGGCGGCTGCATGGTGCACAACCCTGGCTACGACTTCAACGACAGCAATCTGAAGATAGGCGCAGCCTACTGGAGTCGCTTGACGGAAACTTTTCTTGCAGAGTAGATCAAGCAATGCCAGTGACTACCCATAACTAGTCAACGAGCGCAATGCGTATCCATTCGAAATTCTAGTAATGCCCAATACCGATACCAATACCGATACCAATACCAATACCAATACCGATACCACTGAAGCACTTCGTGCGTCGGCCGAAGCACAACGCCTCGCGGACCTGCAGCGCTTGGAGACCTTGCGGATTCTTAAGGAAGCCATGTTGGCCTATCACAACGGAACGGGGCCCGCCCCAACCACTGAGCAGTTTGAATCCTGGCGGGAGCAGGTGGCGGAGTTGCATCGTCTGCGAGCTGCAGGCTAAGCTTCGCTGCACATTTGGCGCTCGTATGCGCCACCGCCTTGCCTTGGGACATGCGGCGACGCGGTGGGTCGATGGCCTACAGACGATCCTGCCGACGGGCGATCTCAGCCACGGGATTGCCAAAAACGAACACTTTCCTTGACCTTGCTAGTCTGCCGTCTTGGCTCGGTCGAGCAAGGCGATATGCGGCGCCTTCAGTTGCTTCGGCCTTCAAGCCTGGTCGAGCGTCTATCCTCACACAACTGCATCAGGTGCTCTTTCGGCCCCTCCTGATTATAGGCAAACATATTGCATTGATCCAGTTCTTCCATTCCCTCAATATTGGGAAAAAAAAGATCAACTTCCGAAGAAACTCTTGGGGAAAACACTTATGCCCCAGCTCCAATCAGTATTTGACTGAGTTCATATGCCCTCCTAAACTATGACAATATATTGTCTTAATTGTCACCTGCCAGCGGCAGGGGCACCCGATTTGTTCAAGGAGTAAAGCAATGCGCAATTTGAGTGGCAAGACCGTCATCGTGACTGGCGGTGGCGGCGGCATCGGCGGGGCCACCAGCCGTCGCTTCGCAGCCGAAGGGGCCAAAGTGGCCGTGTTTGACGTGAATTTGGCGTCCGCTCAACAGGTCGCCGATGGCATCAGGGCCACCGGTGGCACCGCTGACGCCTTCAAGTGCGACATCACACACCGCGAAGAAGTCGATGCTGCCGTGGTCGCATGCGAAGCGAAACTTGGCCCCATTGATGTGCTGGTGAACAACGCCGGCTGGGACATCTTCAAACCTTTCACCAAAACAGTTCCGGCGGAGTGGGCCAAGCTGATCGACATCAATTTGACCGGCGCGCTGCACATGCACCACGCCGTGCTGCCCGGCATGGTGGCGCGGGGCGGTGGCCGCATTGTCAATATCGCGTCCGACGCAGCGCGTGGCGGCTCTTCCGGTGAGGCTGTGTATGCCGCCTGCAAGGGCGGCTTGGTCGCTTTGTCCAAGACATTGGCGCGCGAACATGCGCGCCACAACATCACGGTCAACGTGGTCTGCCCGGGACCGACCGACACCGCCCTGCTGGCGAACTTTGCCGTTGGTGCGAGCAACCCTGAAAAACTGATGGAAGCCTTCAAGAAGGCCATTCCCCTGGGCCGGCTGGGTCAGCCGGACGATCTGGCGGGTGCCATCGCCTTTCTCAGCAGTGACGACGCTTCCTTCATCACCGGCCAGGTTATCAGCGTCTCCGGCGGCCTGACCATGCACGGCTGATCCAGCCCCCTAACTTTGACGAAATTGGAAACCATCATGAATTTTGAAGACATTCTGTACGAAGTGCGCAAGGGCGTGGCCTGGATCACCATTAACCGCCCCGACAAGATGAACGCGTTTCGCGGCCAGACCTGCGACGAGATCATTCGTGCGCTGAACAAGGCCGGTTATGACAAGCAGGTCGGCGCGATCGTTCTGGCCGGTGCCGGCGACCGGGCGTTTTGCACCGGCGGCGACCAGTCCGCCCACAACGGCAACTACGACGGCCGCGGCACCATCGGCCTGCCGATGGAAGAGCTGCACACCGCCATCCGCGATGTGCCCAAACCAGTGATTGCCCGCGTGCAGGGTTTTGCGATTGGCGGCGGCAATGTACTGGCCACCATCTGTGACCTGACGATTTGCTCCGACAAAGCGCAGTTCGGCCAGGTCGGGCCCAAGATGGGTTCGGTCGACCCCGGTTACGGCACGGCCTTCTTGGCCCGCGTGGTCGGTGAAAAAAAGGCTCGGGAAATCTGGTATCTGAACCGACGTTACAGCGGTGCCGAGGCCGTTGCCATGGGCCTGGCCAACTTCTGCGTGCCCCACGACCAGCTCGATGCCGAAGTACAAAAAATCGGGGAAGAGCTGTGTGAGCGCAGCCCCACAGCGCTGGCCATTGCCAAACGCAGCTTCAATGCCGACACCGCCCACCAAGCAGGCATCGCAGGCTTGGGCATGTATGCGCTGAAGCTGTTCTACGACACCGAAGAGTCGCGCGAGGGCGTGGCGGCGCTCAGCGAAAAGCGTAAGCCCGAGTTTCGCAAGTACGTCAAATAGGCCGGCCGGAGACCCCTGAATGAATCCGAATCCCTACATTGGCGAGGACCTGCAGGCGCTGGCCGAGACGGTGCGCCGCTTTGCGCAGGAGCGCGTGGCCCCGGGTTTCCTGGCGCGCGACAAGTCGCGCGAATTTGACCGGGCGCTGCTGAGCGAAATGGGCGGGCTTGGCTTCATCGTGCCCGAACTGCCCGAGGCGTTTGGCGGTCTTGGCATGGGGTGTCTGGCCGCGGGCGTCATCCACGAGGAGATCGCCCGAGCCGACCTGAGTTTCTCCTACCTGAACCTGCTGGCCTCGCTGAACAGCCAGATCCTGTCTAAATACGGCGAACCCGGGGTGGTGCAGCCCTGGCTGCAAAAACTGCTGCAGGGCGAGGCGATTTGCGCCATTGCGCTGACCGAACCGCGCGGCGGCTCGGACGCTGCCAACCTGCGTCTGCGCATGGAGCGCATCGGCGACGAGTACGTGATCAACGGCGAAAAGACTTCCATTTCCGCCGCCGACCAGGCCGACATCACAGTGGTTTTTGGCCGCACCGGCACGCCAGAGTCCGGCGCCCACGGCGTCACGGCGGTGCTGGTGCCCATGGACACACCCGGCGTCACCACCAGCCGTTTTGACTGTCACGGCCAGCGCGCCATTGGTCGCGGCTCGATCTTTTTTGAAAATGTGCGCATTCCTGTCAGCCATCGCCTGGGCGATGAAAACAAGGGCTTCGTGCAGGTGATGCACGGCTTTGATTTCTCCCGCTCGCTGATCGGCCTGCAGTGCCTTGCCGTGGCTCGCGTGGCGCTGGATGAAACCTGGCAATACATCACCGAGCGCCAGGCTTTTGGCCAGCCGCTGTCAGCCTTCCAGGGGGTCACGCACCCGCTGGCCCAGTACGACACCGAGGTCGAAGGCGCGCGCCTGCTGTGCCTGCAAGGCCTGTGGCTCAAGGACAAAGGTTTGCCGCACACCGCCGAGGCCGGCATGGCCAAGTGGTGGGGCCCCAAGCTCGCCTACGACGTGATTCACCAGTGCCTGTTGTGCTTTGGGCATGGCGGCTACGACCGTGGCCCGATGGAGCAGCGTCTGCGCGACGTGCTCGGCTTCCAGATTGGTGACGGCACGGCGCAGATCATGAAAACCATCATTGCCCGCGTGCGTGCTGGCAGGAAGTTTGTGCCCGCGTAACCCGTGTATCGCTTAGGCGGACAGACCCAGACACCAAAAAACGATAGCCACACAGGAGACAAACCATGGAATTCGACGCCGTACTGCTGCCCGCGCGCCGCGCGCGCATGATCGCTGAAGGGCTCTGGCATGACCGCACCATCAACGATGAGCTCGACGCCTGCGTCGCAAGTTGTCCCGGCAAGGTCGCGTTGACGGCGGTGCAGGTCGAGACGGGGTCCGTCACCCGCTTCACCTATAGCGAGCTGGCCCGCATGGCTAACCGCATTGCCGTGGGCCTGACGCGTCTGGGCGTCGGCAAAAACGACATCGTCGCCTGTCAGCTGCCTAACTGGTGGCAGTTCACGCTGACCTACCTGGCCTGCTCGCGCATCGGCGCGGTGATGAACCCGCTGATGCACATCTTCCGCGAGCGCGAGTTGTCGTTCATGCTCAAGCATGGCGAGGCCAAGGTGATGATTGCGCCCAAAAGCTTTCGCGGTTTTGACTTCGAAGCCATGGTCACCGGCCTGCAGCCCAGCCTGCCCGACCTGAAGCACCTGGTCATCGTCGATGGCGCGGGCGCCAACAGCTTTGACGCCTTGCTCAGCGGTCCCGAGTGGGAAAAGCAGGCCGACGCGCAGGACATCCTCACGCGCCACCGGCCCGGTCCCGACGATGTGACGCAACTGATCTACACCTCGGGCACCACCGGCGAACCCAAGGGCGTGATGCATTCGGCCAACACCGTGATGGCCAACATCGTGCCTTACGCCCAGCGCCTGGGCCTCGGTGCCGACGACACGGTCTTGATGGCCTCGCCGATGGCGCACCAGACCGGCTTCATGTATGGCCTGGTGATGCCCATCATGCTGCGCGCCGGTGTGGTGCTGCAGGATGTGTGGGAGCCGAACAAGGCCATTGCGCTGATTCGCGAACATGGCGTGACCTTCACCATGGCATCAACGCCGTTCCTGACCGACCTGGCCAAGACGGTGACAGAAAGCGGCACCCGTGTGCCGAGCTTGCGCATCTTCCTGTGCGCGGGTGCGCCGATTCCCGGCCCCCTGGTCGAGCAGGCTCGGGCGGCGCTGGGCGCCAAGATTGTCTCGGCCTGGGGCATGACGGAAAACGGCGCAGTCACGCTGACGCAGCTCGATGATGAAGACGAGCGCTCGTTCTCGACCGACGGCTGCCCGCTGCCGGGTGTCGAGGTCAAGGTCATCGAGGTCGATGGCAGCACGCTGCCCGCCGGCAGCATAGGCAAACTGATGCTCCGCTCCTGCTCCAACTTTGGTGGCTACCTGCGCCGCCCGCATCTGAACGGGACCAACGCCGACGACTGGTTTGACACCGGCGATCTGGCGCGCATTGATGAGCGCGGCTACATCCGCATCACCGGCCGCAGCAAGGACGTGATCATCCGTGGCGGCGAGAACATTCCGGTCGTCGAAATTGAATCGCTGCTGTACCGCCACCCAGCCGTGGCCATGGCGGCCATCGTGGCCTACCCTGACGAGCGCCTGGGCGAGCGCGCCTGTGCCGTCGTGTCTCTCAAGCCAGGCCAGACCCTGAGCATGGAGGACATGGTGACGCACTTCAAGTCGCTCAAGGTGGCCGTGCAGTACATCCCCGAGCGCCTGGAGATCGTCGCCACCATGCCCGCCACGCCGTCGGGAAAGATTCAGAAATTCAAGCTGCGCGACCTCGTGCGTGCGAAGGACTGAGCTCCTCCCCGCCATGTCTGAGAGAAACACCATGACAGAGCCCCTGGTTCAAGTCGACCGGCACGGACGCGTGGGCATGATCACGCTCAACCGGCCCAAACAGCTCAACGCGCTGAACGATGCGCTGATGGATCAGCTGGGTGCAGCGCTGCTGGCCCTCGATGGCGATCCGGAGGTGGGCGCCATTGTCATCACCGGCAGCACCAAAGCCTTTGCGGCGGGTGCCGACATTGACGCCATGGTCGACTGGTCTTACATGGATGTGTACCAGGGCGGGTTCATCACCCGCAACTGGGAAACCATCCGCCAGGTCCGCAAGCCCGTGCTGGCGGCCGTGGCCGGTTATGCCATGGGCGGCGGCTGTGAGCTGGCACTGGCCTGCGACATCATTGTGGCGGCCGAATCGGCCAAATTCGCCCTGCCTGAAATCAAGCTGGCCATGCTGCCGGGGGCCGGTGGCACCCAGCGCCTGCCGCGTGCCATTGGCAAGGCCAAGGCCATGGACATGTGTCTCTCGGCCCGCATGCTGGACGCCTCCGAGGCCGACCGGTACGGCCTGGTCTCCCGCGTGGTGCCTGACGCCGAGTTGCTGGCTTGCACGCTGGCGCTGGCCACGCAAATCGCCAGCTATTCGCAGCCCGCATTGGCCGCCATCAAGGAGTCGGTCAACCGTGCCTGGGAAAGTTCATTGTCCGAAGGCATTTTGTTTGAACGCCGCGAGCTGCACGCGCGTTTTGCCAGTGAAGACGCCCACGAAGGCATGAAGTCCTTCCTGGCCAAACGTGCCCCGGTTTTCAAACACCGCTGATTTTTACTTTCTCTCAAAAAAACCATGGCCCTCGACGCTGAATCTTTCGACCTCTTGCTCCCTGCCATCCAGCGCTTTGTCCTTGAGCGTCTGGTGCCCGCTGAAGACCATCTCGAAGAGCACGATGAGGTGCCCGCCGACATCGTCGAAGACATGAAAGCCATGGGCTTGTTCGGCCTGTCGATTCCGGAGGAGTTCGGCGGCATTGGCCTGTTGATGAGCCAGGAGTGCCAGGTCGCTTTTGAGCTCGGCAAGACTGCGCTGGCCTTTCGCTCAGTGTTTGGCACCAATGTGGGCATAGGCTCGCAAGGCATTCTGATGGACGGCACGCCAGCGCAAAAGCGGGACATCCTGCCGCGCGTGGCCAGTGGCGAGCTGATCATGTCGTTCGCGCTCACCGAGCCCGACGCGGGATCGGACGCGGCATCGATCAAGACCCGTGCCGAACTTGATGGTGACCACTACGTGCTCAACGGCACCAAGCGTTTCATCACCAATGCGCCGCGCGCCGGGGCTTTCACCCTGATGGCACGCACCGGCGGACCCGGTGCCGGTGGCGTGTCGTCCTTCATTCTTCCCGCCGATCTGCCGGGCATCACGCTGGGCAAGCCCGACAAGAAAATGGGCCAGCGCGGCACCAAGACCTGCGACGTGATTCTTGACAATGTGCGCGTCCCGGCCGCCAACATCATCGGCGGCGTGCCGGGCCAGGGCTTCAAGACCGCCATGAAGGTGCTGGACCGCGGCCGCCTGCACATATCCGCCGTGGCCTGTGGTATGGCCCAGCGCATCCTTGAGGAGTCGGTGGCTTATGCGCGTGAACGCAAGCAGTTCGGCAAGGCCATCGGCGAATTTCAGTTGATCCAGGCCATGCTGGCCGACAGCCAGGCCGAGTTGCTGGCCGGCTGGTCGCTGGTGCAGAAAGTTGCCAAACGCTTTGACGCCAAACCCGCGCACCTGTCTGACCCGGATGTGTCCATGCGCGTGTCCTGCAGCAAGCTGTTCTGCACCGAGATGGTGGGCCGCGTCGCTGACCGGGGTGTGCAGGTTCACGGCGGCGCAGGCTACATCAACGAGTACAAGGTAGAGCGTTTTTATCGCGACGTGCGTCTGCTGCGCCTGTACGAAGGCACTACCCAGATTCAGCAAATCATCATTGGCCGCGAACTGTTGCGCGAACACTGAGCACTTCCAAAAATAAAACTCATCGGGAGACAACTGCATGTTGGCCATTCAACTCTTCAACGGCCTTGTTTATGGCGCCTTGCTGATCGTGATGTGCTCCGGCCTGGCCCTGATTTATGGCCTGCGCCGCGTCGTCAACTTTGCGCACGGTGCCTTGTACATGCTGGGCGCGTACATCGGCTTCACGGTCGCCGGCTACAGCAACTTCTGGGTGGCGCTGGTAGTGGCCCCGGCAGCGATGGCGGTGGTGGGCGTGTTGCTCGATCGTTATGGGTTTCGCCTGCTGCAGGACCGTGAACCGCTGAACGTGATGTTGGTGACCTTCGGCCTGCTGCTCATCCTGGAGGACCTGGTGGTCTTCATCTGGGGCAAGACCAACTATTCGCTGTTCACGCCCAAGCTGCTGGACTTCCCGGTGAATCTGCTGGGACATGACGTTCCCGCCTATCGCGTCGCCGTGATCGTGGTGGGGGCCACGGTGGCCATCGGGCTGACCCTGTGGCTGCGCTGGTCCAGGGTGGGCCTGTTTGTCCGTGCTGCCAGCACCGACCCCGTCACCACTTCGATGCAGGGCGTGAACACGGACGCGCTGAGTGCCGGTGTGGTCGGCCTGGGCAGTGCGCTGGCGGGTTTGGCGGGCGTGGTGGCGGCACCTTTTTTGTCCCTGTCGCCGCACATGAGCTCGGATGTGCTGATTGATTCCTTTGTGGTGGTCGTGATCGGGGGCCTGGGGTCGCTGGCCGGGGCCTTCGTCGCCGCCCTGCTACTGGGCATGATGCAGTCGCTCGGCGCGGTGTACCTGCCCGAAGTGTCGGTGCTATTGCCTTTTATCTTCATGATTGCCGTGCTGATCTGGAAGCCCTCCGGCCTGGCGGGAAGCCGCACGTGAGCCGCGGGAGCAACACCATGCGCCTGTCCCGAACCTCAGCCTATACCCTCGTCGCCCTGCTGGTGGGTGTCGGCATCATGGGGATAACCACGAGCAACAGCCTGCTGAGCATGTTCACCCAGGCCGTGATCTACGCCATCTTCGCCCTGGGCGTGGGGGTGCTGCTGAAGCAGAACGGGCTGGTCAGCTTTGGCCATGCCCTGTACTTTGGGGCCGCCGGTTATGGCATGGGCCTCATCCTGAAGCTGGAATGGATGCCTGCGGAATGGGCGATCCCGGCGGTGCTGCTAGGCATCGGCGTGTTGGCGTTTCTGATTGGTCTGGTCATTGTTCGGGTGCCCGGCATCGCCTTTGGCATGCTGACGCTGGCCATTGGGCAGATGGCCTACCTGTCTGCGGCACGTGCGCGCGGCATGACCGGTGGCGCGGACGGCATGAATATCAACTGGCCCCAGACGCTTTTTGGCGTGTCCCAGAGCACGCTGCTCAAACCGGCGGTGTTGTTCATGACTGCCTGGGTGCTGATGCTGGTGATGACGTTTGTGTTGTGGTGGGTGATGCAAACCCGCTTCGGCAGCATCACCGAGGCGGTGCGTGATAACGAAGAGCGGGCCCGTTTCATCGGCATTCGCACCACCGTGCCGCGTGCGGCGGTCTACGCCATATCGGCCGTCACCGCTGGCGTGGCGGGGATGCTGTCCTCTCTCAACAGCGGCTTCATCTCGCCCGAAAGCCTGCACTGGAGCGCTTCGGCGATCACGCTGCTGATGGTGGTGGTGGGCGGCTACAAGACCCTGATCGGGCCCATGGTCGGCGCGGTGATCTATTTTCTATTCAAGGACTTTCTGGGCGACTACGCGACGCATTCGATGGCCATCTTCGGCGCCGCCCTGATCGCGGTCATCGTGTTTTCACCCGACGGAATTGTGGGCGCAGTGCAGCGCGCGCTCAAGGGCAAGAAGGCTCATGCCGCAGCGCACTGACCGACACATGAAATGGAATAACGCATGACAAGTCCCGCAAATCCCGCCTATGTTCTGCACGCCAGGGACGTGGCCATCCACTATGGCGGTGTCAAGGCCCTGGACGGTGTGGAGATCACTCTCGAAAAAGGCCAGATCCGCGGGCTGATCGGCCCCAACGGCGCCGGCAAGTCCACCGTGATCGATGCGATCACCGGCCGCCACCCGCTCACCCGCGGCAAGGTGACGCTCGATGGCGAGGACGTCAGCCGGATGGGTGCGGTGCAGCGACGGCGCCTGGGCCTCTCACGCAGTTTTCAGCGCACCAGCATTTTCGGTGGCATGACGGTACGCGCCCAGGTGGAGCTGGCGTCCTACAAGATGGGTGTCAAGGACTCCTCAGGCGATGCCGAGGCCGTGCTCACAGAGCTGGACCTCGCGCGTCTCGGCGGTGGGCTGGCCGAAGAGCTGGGTTACGGGGAGCAACGTCGCCTCGACCTGGCGTTGGCGCTGGTGGGCCGGCCCAAGGTTTTGATGCTGGACGAGCCCATGGCCGGCCTGTCGGTCAAGGAGTCGAACGACCTGGCGCAGCATCTCAAGGCGCTCACATCCCGCTGGGAGATGTCGGTGTTGCTGGTGGAACACGACATGGACGTGGTGTTCGGTATCTCGGACGCGGTCACGGTGTTTGAACTCGGGCGTGTCATCGCCAGCGGGGCTCCCGCCGAGGTGCGCGCCAATCCGCGCGTGCGCGAAGCCTATCTCGGGAGCACTGCATGACCGTTTTGCTCAAACTGGAGGACGTCCAGTCCTTCTATGGTTCGGCGCACATTCTTCACGGCCTGAACCTGCACATCCATGCCGGTGAAAGCGTGGCACTGATTGGCCGCAACGGTGTGGGCAAGACCACGGTGGTCAACACCATCCTGGGCCTGGCCCAGATGAAAAGCGGTCATGTGGTGTTTGACGGTGTTCCAGTCACCAAACCGCGCACATACACCGCAGCCCAGCATGGGACGGCGACGGTGCCGCAAGGCCGGCGCATCGTGGCCAATCTGACGGTCGAGGAAAACCTGTTGCTTGGCGCTGCAACCGCCCGCAAGGGGCCGTGGCGGCTGCCGCAGATTTATAAGCTTTTCCCCATTCTTCAGGAGCGCGCCCACACGCCGGGAACCGCGCTTTCCGGTGGGCAGCAGCAGATGCTGGCCGTGGGGCGTGCGCTCATGGCCAACCCCAGCCTGATCCTGCTCGATGAGCCCACCGAGGGCCTGGCGCCGGTGATCGTGGACCAGCTCGCGGATGTTTTCAACCAGGTCCTCGCCCAGGGCACGGCACTTTTCCTTATCGAGCAGAACATGAGCTTGGTGCTACGCGTCTCGCACCGCTACCTCGCCATGGCCAAGGGCTCGGTGGTGGCCGAGGGCCAGGTGGTGAATTCACACGAAGGCTTGCATGACCTGGAACGCCACGTGATGGTGTGACGCATTGAACTCACTTTTCTACACGGCTGCCCGGACCGTTTCCGGCGATGACGACAAAAGGAGACAACATGCTTAGAAAATCCGCAACTTCCCTTTTATTGGCCGGCACGGCGCTGGCCGCCCTGGCACCGCTGCACGCTGCCGCACAAGCCAAGGACCCTGTGAAGATCGGCCTTGTCTCATCCAAGTCGGGGGCGTTTTCTTCCATGGGTGTGGATGTCTTCAGCGGCGTCCGGTTTGCCGTGGAAGAGGCCAACGCCAAGGGCGGTGTGGATGGCCGCAAGATCGTACTGGCCGAAGGCGATGACGAGAGCAACCCCGAAGCCGGCCGCCGCGCTGCGGAAAAGCTGGCGCGCGAGGGCCACAACCTGCTGATCGGGCCCATTGCTTCGTCCGTGTCACTGGCCGTGAGTGGAAACCTGGCCCGCTGGGACGCCGCCTTCTTCGGCACCATCAGCAAAGCGGACAAACTGACGACCGACGCCTGCAATGCCCGTTTCGTACGTACCAACCACTCCGACGCCATGGACCTCGCCATGATCAGCCTGTGGGCGAAGAATGTCCCGGGCAATAACTTTGCCATCCTGGCGGCTGACTACGTGTGGGGTCATGATTCAGCCAAATCATTTGAGGCCGCCATGGCCTCGCAGGGCAAGAAGGTGTCGATCAAGCTATTCGCCCCCCTGGGCACCAAAGACTACGCGCCTTACATTCAGCAGCTCAAGGCGGCCAACGTGGATGCGATCTGGGTCGCTGATGTGTCCGGCGGCATTGCCTTCGTCAAACAGGCGGCGGATTTCGGCCTGACCCCCAAGACCCCGCTGATTGGTCACGCGCTGGTATCCAACTTTCTGATTAACGCGACGGGCAAAGCCATGGAAGGAGTTCCAGGAAACGTTGGCTATACGCCCGATATCGATAGCCCCGGTTCCAAGTCCTTCGTAAACGCTTTTAAGGCGAAGCACAACCGTTTGCCGTCAGACACCGAAGGCCAGGCCTACAACGGCGTCATGGTCATGCTGCAAGGCGTCAAGCTGGCCAACAGCGTGCAGCCAGAGGCGGTGACCAAGGCATTGCGCGGTGCGCAGGTAGACACGCTGTACGGCAAGATGACCGTGCGCGCGGCCGACAACCAACTGGTGATCCCCAACTATGTCGCGCGCGTGAAGATGGCCGAGGGCGTATTACGTCCCGTGATCGAGCAGAGCTATCCCGAAACCATCACACCGGCTGCCTCGCCCTTGTGCAAGATGTAAAGCAAGCCTGAGTGACAAGGCCGCAAGTCCCTTCGACTTGCGGCCTTTTGCTCGGGATGATCAGTAACAAGCGCCTTTATGCGGCGCTTTTTTGATCCTTGGTTTCGTCCTCGCTGTCTTGATCGAGTTTCTGCATGTTGTCCAGCAGCTTGAGTAAATAGTGCAGGGTGTGTGTGAGGTCCCCCATCGAGAACTCGTCGAGCACTTGCTCGTAGTACGCGTGGATTTTAGGCAGTGCCTGGAGCAACCAAACATGCCGCCCCGATTCCGTCATCTTGATCAACCTGGAGCGTCTGTCGCGTTTATCGGGCTCTACGCAAATATGGCCATTCCGCTCCATGCGGCCCATCAGCCCGGCCAGATTTTGCCGGCTCACCATGAGATAGCGTGCCAGGTCATTCACGCTCACTCCCAAATGCGCTTCAGGTCGCGATAGCGCGCCCAACACCGCCCACTGCTGGGTGGTGAGACCCTCGCTCTCCACTGCGCGGGACCCTGTTTTGTGCAGCAAATTAGCGCATTGGTAGAGACGAAAAAAAAGCCGGTTTGCCAACTCCATGCGGGCAACTTGTGCAGATTTGCTTGGTGAATTCATTGTGAATCAATACATTACGTCTTTGGGTATTTAAGCAGATTTAGATAAGTTTACGTAAATGTATTTACATAAAATTGGGACGCTATGCGAGTCCGCATGACCATTATCTGCACTGAAGTCATCGGCATCTTTCTGAGCTTCACCCGCGTCCCTGAACATCGGTTAACGATCATTGGGCTTCCTTCGGCTTGGTAGACAGCTCGGACCGGTGATTGGAGTTACTTTTTGCCTCTGGAAGCTGGCCGCAGGGCTGACGCTGTGCCACATTATTGACGCCCAAACTGTCGACCTCAACGTCGGCTATGGGGCAACCAAGTTGAAATGTTCTACAGCCGCCTTCAGTCTGTAGCAGACAGTCGCTTGGTGTGGCAACAACGGCCGCTTCTGGCCGACTGTCGTCCTAGGCAAGGCTGCGACTGTGGCGACAGTAGTCTGAAGATTGGCGCAGCTTACTGGGGCCGCTTGGCAGAAACTTCTCTCACTGAATCGGCCTGGTGAAAGGTCGGTTCGGGTTCAGGCCTCTGCAAAGTCAAAGTCGATCTCAGGTGCCAGCCCACTGATGAGGCGTGAGATCGCCTTGCCTGACCCACAGGCGTGGGTCCAGCCCAGGGTGCCGTGCCCCGTGTTCAGAAAGAAGTTGGGCAGACGGGTGGCGCCGATGATTGGCACGTTGCTGGGCGTCGCCGGGCGCAGGCCGGTCCAGAACTGCGCTTGGTCGGTGTCGCCCGCCCCAGGAAACAGTTGCTCGACGCGGCGCACGATGGCCTCGCAGCGAACCCGATTCAGGTCGCGGTCATAGCCGTTAAATTCGGCCGTGCCAGCGATTCGCAGCCGGTCGCCCAGACGGGAAAACACCAACTTGTACTCGTCGTCGGTCAACGAAACCTGGTGTGCCATCGACCCGTCCTTGACCGGTAGGGTGACCGAATAGCCTTTGGCAGGATAAACCGGCAAGCTGATTCCCAGCGGCCGGGTTAACAACGGGCTAACCGAGCCAAGCGCCAAAACGTAGGCATCGGCGCGCAGGCGTTGGAAACGTCCGTCGCTGTCGGTGGCTTCGACGTGGTCGATTCGGCCGGACGCTTCGCGCAAGGCCGTGACCGTGTGGTTCATCAGAAAAGTGATACCGGCGGCCCGGCACAGCTTCACTAGTTCGCGTGCGAACGCATTGGCATCCCCTGACTCGTCCTCCGCAGTGAAGGTCGCGCCGGCCAGCTGCGGCCTGATATGGCGGAGCGCAGGCTCGATGCGCACAGCTTCATCGGCTGTGACAATCTGGCGGTCGCAGCCGAGCTGGCGCATCTGCTCGGATGGCGCCAGTGCGCCCTCGAACTCTTTCGCGCTGGTGTAGAAGTGCAGGATGCCTTGGCTGCGCTGATCATAGGCGATGCCAGTATCGCGCCGAAGGGCCTGCAGCGCATCGCGGCTATAGCTGCCCAGTCGAACGATCTGTTCGATGTTGCGCCGGGTGCGCGCCGGCGTGCATTCACGCAGGAACCGCAGACCCCAGAGCCACTGGTGCATGTCGGCGCGCATGCGAAACAGAAGCGGAGCGTCTTCCTTAGCCAGCCACTGCAGCACCTTGAGCGGTGCGCTGGGATTTGCCCAAGGCTCTGCATGGCTCACCGAGATCTGGCCACCGTTGGCAAAGCTTGTTTCGGCAGCCGGGGAGGCCTGCCGATCAATCACGCTGACCTCGTGGCCAAGCTGCTGGAGGTAATAGGCTGACGTAACGCCGAGCAGTCCAGCGCCGAGTACGATAACTCTCATTTGGGAACCTTTTAGACAAAGAGCCGAACGCCGCGAACGCCGGTAGCTAAAAAAATAGCTGCCGGGCGCTTGGCGCGCGGATTGCCGCTCCCCCTGTCCTTGGTACCTGAGAGATTCAGCGGCAGCACGGGCTACAGCTTTGCTCCTTCGGTGCATCACGGGCGCGAACGCGCTGCGATGGCTCTCCAGACGGCTTGAAAAAATTGCAGTACATCACCTGGGGATACCTGAGCGTTCATGGGAGTTTGCGCCTTCGGTGGGGCAGCCGTGCTGCCCTCTCTCCTGCAGATGGAATTTTACACCGCGTCGACGATGGCGGCAAGCTGCAACTGCGGCTTGTCGAGAGCTATGCGGTCAAGGTCAGCGACTTAAGACGCAGACCACTGCCCTGCGTGACCGAGCCAGCTACTTTTTAAGTGCGCCATCGGCATTGATAATTGAAAGTTCTACGCCACCCCACCCTTTGCGCTGGGAGGGTGTGTATTTGACGTAAATGCCGCCCAAGTCAAACTCGCCCAAGTTGTTTAAAGCGGCCAAGACCTTTGTCCGGCTTGGCTGGCTACCGGCACGGCGTACTGCTTCTGCGGCTATCTTGGCGCCCAGATAGCCTTCAAGACTTGAGAAGGAGATGATCTCTTTGGGTGCGTACTCCTTCATATCGGAAAGGTACTCGTTGATAACCATTTTGCTTGGAATAAAAGGGTATGGAACCGCCTGACTCAACACGACACCCCGTGCCTTGTCCGCGCCTATCGCTTTGACTAGCTCGTCGTGAAGCAACACAGACAATCCATAGATTTGACCGGACCCGCCAGGTGCATCACGGAAGGCTTTGATGAACTCAAAGGCCGGTTTGCCCGCTGCAAGTATTAGGACCGCCTTGGGTTGCGATTTGGCCACCGCAGCAACAGTCGATTTAATGCTGGCATCAAATGCCGTTGGGCTGACATCTATGACTTGATGCGTCGAAATTTTGATGCCCCGCTCTGTCCCCTCTTTAATGGCCAATTGAGCCAGCGGCGGACCAAAAGCAATGCCCATGTTCACAATTGCCATCTCGTCCTTGCCCCAGCCTTTCGCCTCCTTAAGCAAGGTGATGACCTCATCGGCATAACCACTGCGCAGCGGAAACACGTTGGTAGCGCTCACCACATTTTTGTCGCCTTGCAATGGTGTGATAAGTGCGATGCCAGCTTGGGCGGGTATGTTTTGTTTCGCAATTTCTGCCAGTCCAGCGCTGTTGAGAAAACCGAGCAGGCCAACAATCGCCGGGTCAGCAATCAACTGCTGAGTCAGTCCCATCATTTTGGGGCCTTGCAAATCATCATCAAGCGTCAGCAGTTTGAGTGTGTTGCCAGCGATACCTCCTTTGGCGTTGACTTTGGCAAAGTAGGTCTGAATGCCAACCACCAGACCTTTGGCGTTGGCTGCTGATGCCGGATTGGTTTGCGACGCGATCTGCCCAAAGACCACTTCTTGCGCCGCATGGCCGCTTGCCGCGAAGTTGAAAAGTGCGACCAAGCTCAGTGTGGCGACGATGCGGGAGGAAATTTTTTTCATGTCAAAGTTCTTTTTCTAAATCAACAACATTGCAAGGCATTGAGGTTCAAACGCCCAGATACTGCTCCAGCAACTGCGGCTGGGCGCGCAACTGGTCGGAGCTGCCGGCAAACACCACCTCGCCCTTGACCAGGATGACGTTGCGTTGGGCGATTCGCGTGACATGTTTCCAGTTCTTGTCGACGATCACGCTGCTGATGCCGGTGTCCCGCACGAGCTGGCAAATACGCCAGATCTCACGTGCGATCAGGGGTGCCAAGCCTTCGGTGGCTTCGTCAAGAATCAGCACATCGGGGTTGGTCATGAGCGCGCGGCCGATCGTTAGCATTTGTTGCTCGCCGCCGCTGAGCTGCTGGCCGCCGTGGCCGAGGCGTTCTTTTAGGCGCGGGAAGGTCTCGAGCACCCGCTCGTAGGTCCAGTCGCGTTGCCCGCGCGTGCCGGCACGCGCGGCCATCTTGAGGTTCTCAACCACGCTAAGGTTGCCGAAGATGCCGCGGCCTTCGGGCACATAGGCGATGCCGAGCTGGGAAATTTCGTAAGGCGCGCGGCCCATCATTTGCTTGCCCATGATGTCCACGTTGCCCGAGCGTGGCTTGACCAGGCCCATGATGCTTTTGAGCAACGTGCTTTTGCCCATGCCATTGCGGCCCATCAGGCCGATGGTTTCGCCGCGGGCGACAGAGAAGTCGATGCCGCGCAGGATGTGGCTGGCGCCGTAGTAGGTGTGGATGCCTTTGGCCTCGATGAGTATTTCAGCCATCAATGCTCCTCGCCGAGATACGCGGCCTGCACAGACGCGTCCGCGCGAATCTGCGCTGGCGTACCGCTGGCGATAACCTTGCCATCCACCATCACGGTCAACTGGTCGGCCAAGGCGAAGACGGCGTCCATGTCGTGCTCGACCAGCAGAATACCGTGGTCTGCCTTGAGCTTGAGCAGCAAGGCCACCATGCGCTCGGCTTCGACTGCGCCCATGCCGGCCAGCGGCTCGTCGAGCAGCAGCACCTGCGGCTCGGTGGCCAGCGTCATAGCGATTTCCAGCTGGCGCTGCTCGCCGTGGCTGGTGGTGCCGGCAATCGAGTTCTTCCGGTTTTCAAGACCGGAAAGCTCTATAGCCCTTGTCGCACGGGCGTTAATGGCTTCAAAATCAGTAGCGCGGCTGAGCCAGCGTGCGGCATTTGGCTGGCGCGATTGGGCCGCCAGGCGCACGTTGTCCCATACGGTGAAGGACAAAAATATATTAGTCTTCTGGTAGCTACGGCCTAAGCCCCGGCGCGAGATTTTCTCGGGGTTCCAGCCGGAGATATCTTGCGCGCCAAGCGTGACAGTCCCGGAAGTTGGTGACAGGTCGCCCGATAGCAGATTCGTTAAAGTGGACTTGCCTGCGCCGTTGGGGCCGATGACGGCATGAATGCGGTCGCGCCAGAGGGCAACGGACACGTTGTTTACGGCCACTAGGCCACCAAACCGCTTCGTAAGGTTTTTTGCGCTCAGGAGTGGAGGCCCTACGCTGGTCACTGCCTGTGCTGCACTGCCGATGATGGGAGTGTTCAAACCTCGGAGCGGTTTGGCGGTTAGCGTGACTTCACTCATGGGTGGACTCCTTGCGCTTAGTCAACTTTTCAGCCAGCCCCAGGATGCCGCGCGGCGCAAAGGTCACCAGCAACACGATGAACAGTCCCATCCAGAGCTGCCAGTGTTTGCCGAGGTTGACGCTGCCGATGCGCGGAAGGTCCTTGAACACATGCAGCAGGTATTCAAAAGCAAAAGCGCCGACGATGGCGCCTGCAAAGTTGCCCATACCGCCGAGGATCACCATCATGATGGCGTGCGCGCTCATGTGAAACCCCATCAGTTCTGGGTTGATGTAGCCGGTTTGCGTGCCCCACAAATAACCGGCCAGGCCTGCCAGCGCGCCAGCCAGGGTGAAGGCCGTCAGCTTGTAGCGGAAGGTGCCAAAACCCATGGCGCGCATGCGGTGTTCGTTGACGCGGATGCCGGCCAGCGCGCGGCCAAATGGGCTCCACAGCAGACGGCGCAGGAAGGCGTAGACCCCCAGCAGCACGGCTAGCGTGAAGTAGTACAGCGTGTGTTTGTTGTCCAGATCCCACCAGGTGAAGGGCGTCCAGCCAAACAGCGCAATCGCCGGCTTGAAGTTGATGTACAGGCCGTCGGAGCCGCCCAGCGCCTTGTTGTCGAAGAACAGGAAGAAGATCATCTGTGCAAAGGCCATGGTTACCATGATGAAGTAGATGCCATGGGTGCGGACGACGAAAAAGCCGATGATCAGCGCGCCCAGCCCGGAGGCCAATACCGCCAGCGGCAGGGTCCACCACAGGCTGACTGCTTCCCCCTGCGGCATCAGGAAAGCCAGCGCATAACCGGCCAGCCCGAAGTAGGCGGCGTGCCCCAGCGACACCAGGCCGCTGACGCCCTGCAGCAGGTCCAGGCTCATGGCAAAAATCGCCATGATCATCATGCGCGTGACCATCTGCACGTAGAAGTCGGTACCGGTGAAAGGGAAGGCGACCAGCGCGATCAGCCCGAGCGCCAGCGCCACCTGCACGCCCCGTGGCAGGACTTCGAGGTTTGCTTTTGCCGCGCTCATTGTTTAAAGAGCCCTTCAGGTTTCCACAACAGGACGGCCGCCATCAGCATGTAGACCAGCATGCCCGCGACGGAGGGCAGCAGCACCTTGCCGAAGGTATCAACCAGGCCGACCAGCAGCGCAGCAATCATGGCGCCGCGCACCGAGCCGATGCCGCCGATCACGACGACGACAAAACACATGATCAGCACCTGTGAGCCCATGTTGGGGTAGACGCTGGCAATGGGGGCGGCAATCATGCCGGCCACGGCGGCCAGCGTCACGCCGAGCGCAAACACCAAGGCGTGGATCAGCTTGATGTTGATGCCCAGCGCTCCGGCCATGTCGCGGTTGAAGGCGCCGGCACGTATCTTCATGCCCAGGCGCGTCTTCGAAATCAGGAGGTAGAGCCCGACCGCCAGGGCAATACACACGGCCGACATGAACAGGCGGTAGACCGGGTAGGACAGGTTGTCGGTCAGCGGAATCGAGGCACTGAGCAGCTCGGGAATCGGGACACCGTGCACATCGTCGCCCCAGAGGATGGAGCGCAACTCTTCAAAGATGTAAATCAGGCCGAAGGTCAGCAACACCTGGTCGAGGTGATCCCGGTGGTAGAAGTGGCGAAACAACAGCCATTCGAGCGCCAGCCCAAAAATCGCCGACAACACGGCACCGCCGAAAATCGCCAGCGTCAGGCTGCCGAACTGTGCGCTGAGCGACCAGGCGAGGTAGGCGCCCAGCATGTAGAAGCTGCCATGCGCGAGGTTGACCACACCCATGATGCCGAAGATCAGCGTCAGCCCGGCCGCCAGCATGAACAGCAGCAGGCCGTATTGCACGCTGTTGAGCAGCTGGATGAGAAAGTTGGCAAACGTCATGCCGAATTACATTCGGCAGCCGCGTGCGGGGTCGGCCAAGCCTTTTGCGGCAATGCTGATCATTTTGTTTTCTTTGTTTTCAACTTTGCGCAAGTAGATGTCCTGTACCGGGTTGTGCGCTTTTGACAGGGTGAAGGCTCCACGCGGGCTGTCGATTTTGGCCTGCTCCATCCCCTTGATGAGCGCTTCGCGCTTACCGAAGTCACCGCCGGCGGCTTTTAGTCCGGCAGCCAGCATTTGAGCTGCGTCGTAGCCCTGCACCGCATACACATCGGGCTGCAGTTTGTAGGTTTTGGCGTAGCTCAGTCGGAACGATCGGTCTTTGGGCGTGTCCAGGCCATCGGCATAGTGCAGCGTGGTGAGCAGACCTGTAGCCGCGTCGCCCTGCGCATCCAGCGTGCCATCGGTCAAAAAGCCTGCGCCGTACAAAGGTATCTTGCCCTTGAGGCCAGCGGCGGCATAATCTTTAACAAACTTGACCGCTCCAGCACCCGCAAAAAACGTGTACACGGCATCCGGGTTAGCCGCTGCGATTTCAGCCAGCATGGCTTGAAACTCAACATTAGGGAAAGGCACGCTGAGTTCTTTGGTGACTTTGCCGCCCTTGGCTTCAAAACCTTCCTTGAAACCCTTGACGGATTCTTCACCAGCCGCGTACTTCCAGGTGATGGTGACGGCGCTTTTGTGTTTGCGTTCGGCAGCCACGAGTCCCATCGCATAGGCTGGTTGCCAGTTGGTAAATGAGGTGCGAAAGATGTTTGGCGCGCACAAAGAGCCCGTGATCACGTCTGCACCCGCATTGGGAATGATCAGCAGGGTTTTGGTGTCCCTGGCCACCTTGGCCATACCCATGGCAACCCCAGAGTGCACGGTACCGACCAGTACATCCACCTTGTCGCGCTGCACCAGCTTGTTGGCGTTTTCGATGCCCTTGGACGGATCGGATTCGTCATCGACCTTGAAGAATTCAATTTTTTTGCCTGCCAGCGTGCCACCTTGTTCATGCACAAACAGCTTGAAGCCGTTTTCAATCGCAACGCCCAGTTGGGCGAAGGTGCCGGTGTAGGGCAACATCAGGCCGACCTTGATGCTGTCGTTGCTCTGGGCCTGAGCGGCTGATGCGGCGAGCAAGGCGCAGGACAGGCTCAAGAGGGAAGAGGTCGAAAGTTTTTTCACTGGTATGTCTCCGTTGGAATTGGTAAATAAGGGCGATGAATGCGGGGATGCGGGAAGTGCGGGTCTACGCCGCAGAAGCGGCAGCGCAGGGGTGTTGATCGATGAATTCCATGATGGCGTGGATCAACGTCACAGGTTGATCGCGATGGGGTGAATGCCCGCACTTAGCGAGTTCGAGCAGCTGCGTTTGCGGCAGACGGCGCGCAATGCCGTGAATATGTTCCAGCGTGCCGTACTCGTCGCCCAGCCCTTGCACGGCAAGAATCGGGCAACGGATGGAAGCCAGCTCGGCCTCGATGGTCCAGCTGAAAAAGCTGGGGTCCAGCCAGATGTTGTTCCAGCCTTGGAAGGCGGAATCAACATCATCGTGGTAGCGCGCCAGTTTCTCTTTGAGGGCGGTCGTGGCATAGGCTTCGCGGGCGGCGCGGATGCTTGCCAGGCCATACTCTTCAACCATAAGGTGCGGCGCGACAACCACCAGGCCCGCCACCGAGCCCGGAAAACGCGATGCATACAGCAATGCAATGGAGCCGCCATCGCTGTGGCCTAACAGCCAGGGTTTTTCCTTGACGTTCAGCGCTTCAAGTAACGCGGGCAGCACCTCGTGCGCTTGTGCGTGCATGAAGTCGGCGTTCCAGCGCTCCCCGACTGCGCGGGGTGTCGAGCGTCCGTAGCCGGGGCGCGAATACACCAGGCCACGAATATCGGCCGCATCGCACAGCGCCTGCGGGAAGTCCTTCCACATCGCTACAGAGCCCAGTCCTTCGTGCAAGAACACGACCAGGGGGCGATCCTGTTTCCTGGCATTGATCCATTGATGCTCGATGCGCACCGGCCGCCCTGCCCAATCGATTTCGACAAACTCAATGGCGCTCATGATTGTTTGAAGCGGCTGCGCTGCCCTCATGCCTTGCGCTCCAGTTCCCTCAGGCGAAAGCGCTGAATTTTCCCGGTGGCCGTTTTCGGCAGCTCGGTCATGAATTCGATGAAACGCGGGTACTTGTAGGGCGCGAGCCGCTCTTTGACGAACGCCTGCAGCGTGGCCGCGTCGACTTGATGGCCCGGTTTGACAACGACAAAGGCCTTGGTCTTGGTCAATCCCCCTTCATCTTCTTTGCCGATAACGGCGCACTCCAGTACCGCCGGGTGCTGCACCAGCGTGGCTTCGACCTCGAACGGAGACACGTAGATACCACTGACCTTGAGCATGTCGTCGCTGCGGCCCGAGTAGGTGTACGTGCCGTCAGCGTTGCGCACATATTTGTCGCCACTCTTGGTCCACGCACCCTGAAAGGCTTCGCGCGACTTTTCGCGGTTGCCCCAGTACATGAGTGCCGAACTCGGGCCCCGGATGTAGAGGTCACCGGTTTCACCATCGGGCACGGGGTGACCGTCGTCATCCCGCAGCTCGACTTCGTACCCTAGCACCGGCCAGCCCGTGGTGCCATAGCGCACCTGACCCGGGCGGTTGGACAGGAAAATATGCAGCATCTCGGTCGAGCCCAGGCCATCGACGATCTCGACCCCGAAGTGGGCGGTGAACCGCTCGCCCAGCTCGGCGGGCAAGGCCTCGCCGGCCGAGGAGACCAGGCGCAGTGCGGTGTCTTTTTTAGCCGGTAGCGCAGGCGAGGCCAGCATGCCGGCAAAACCGGTGGGCGCACCGAAGAATACCGTTGGCTGCATGCTGCCCACCTCACCCCGCCAGCGTTTGAAGGTTGCATCCGGTGTTGGCCGCTCGGCCATTAGGATCGTCGTGGCACCCACGCTCAAGGGGAAACTCAAGGCATTGCCCAAGCCGTAGGCAAAGAAAAGCTTGGCCGCCGAGAAGCAGACATCATTTTCGGTGAGGCGGAGCACTGGCGTGCCATAGAGCTCAGCAGTCCAGTAGGGATTCCCATGGCTGTGCAACGCGCCTTTGGGCCTGCCGGTGGAGCCCGAGGAATATAGCCAGAAGCCGGGATCGTCCGGGCTGGTGCCCGCTGCTTCGGCCAGTGGCGCATGTTGTGCTATCAAGGTGTCAAGTGCCACGGCGCCATTGGGCAAGGCCGCGTCCGGGCGAGAGACGATCACGGTCTTGACCTCGTGACCTCCTTGCGCCATGGCCGCCTGCAGCGTGGGCAGCAAGGCCCCGGACACGATGGCCGCTTGGGCCCGGCTGTGCTGCAGCATGTAGGCATAGTCGTCCGGAGTAAGCAACGTGTTGACGGCCACCGGAACGATGCCGGCATACATGGCACTGAGGAAGCTCACTGGCCAGTCGCTGCAGTCGTGCATCAGCAGTAGCACGCGCTCTTCGCGGCGCACGCCTGAGGCCAGCAGCGCTGCCGCCAGCCGGCGAATGTGCTCGGCCAGTTCCCCGTAGCTAAGGCTGCCTTGGTCGTCGATATAGGCTGGCTTGGCCGGGCGGGCCAAGTTGCGCCCTAGCAGATGCTGCGCAAAGTTAAAGCGTTGACCGAGCGGCGCAACGGGAGAGCTGGGGGACAAATTTGTCTCCTTGATTTTTCAGATCAGTCTGACAGTTTTAAAAGGCGGCCAGTACGGTGGTGCTGGCTTGCACAGCGGTACGGCGGTGGTAAAAATTGAGCGCACGGATGCCGCCCAGCTCTTCACCGCCACCGGCGCGGCCGGGGCCGCCGTGCAGCGATTGCGGCATGACATTGCCGTGGCCGGTGTGCAGTTGCGCCACATCCGGCGAGATCACATGCACGCGACCGTGGCTGTCGGCCAGCTCAAGTGCGGTGGCTGCCAGCGCAACTGGATCACTGCCGTAGAGCGACGCCACCAGCGAACCCTGGCCACGGCGCACCAGTGCCAACGCATGGGCCAGGTCGCCCGCCGCGTGGCGATAGGGCATCAGCGTGGCCACCGGGCCAAAGACTTCGGTGTCGTGGATGCGGTCGGCCGCGTCGGCATCCCGCGCACCCAACAGGTTGGGCCCGACGCAGCAGGCAATGGCAGGGTCGGCATCGACCACCGTGTGCGAGTTGCCGTCGTGCAGTACGTCAGCCTTGGCTTGCAGATGCGCCAAGCCCTCGCGCACGCTGGCCAGTTGCGCACGGTTGACCAGCGCACCCATGCGAACGTTTTCGTTGCGCGGGTTGCCCACCACGATTTTGGCCAAGTGTGCAGCCATGGCCTCGGCCACCGGGCCATACAGCTCATCGGGCACAAAGACACGGCGAATCGCGGTGCATTTCTGGCCAGATTTGACCGTCATTTCGCGCACGACTTCCTTGACCAGCAAATCAAAGGCCGCGCTGCCGGGGAGCTCACCCGGCAGCAGCAGGGCGGAGTTGACGCTGTCGGCTTCTATGTTGACGCGCACCGAGCGCTGCGTCACGGCGGGGTGCGAGCGGATCACGGCCGCTGTTTCGGCGGAACCCGTGAACGACACCACATCAAAGGGCTGCAGCGCGTCCATCAGGCCGGCCGAGCTGCCACACACCACCGACAGTGCGCCGGGCGGGAAGATGCCCGCCTCCACCACGTCCTGCACCATGCGCTGGGTCAGCCAGGCCGTGGTGGTGGCCGGTTTGATGATGACGGGCACGCCCGACAGCAGTGCGGGTGCAGCTTTCTCCCATAAACCCCAGCTTGGGAAATTGAAGGCGTTGATGAACAACGCAATGCCGCGTGTGGGTGTCAGTACATGCTGGGACTGAAACAAGTCTTCCTTGCCCAGCCGTGTCATTTCGCCGTCCAGTAGGAAGCGGCGGTCACCGAGCGCATCGCCGAGTTTGGCGTAGGTGCCCAGCGTGAAAATGCCGCCATCAATGTCCACCGCCGAGTCATTTTTCACAGTACCGCTGTTGGCCGTGGCGATGTCATAGTAGGTATCGCGATTGGCCTGCAGCACCTTAACCGCGGCGGCCAGCATAGCGGCGCGCTCGCGGTAGCTCAGGCGCTGCAGCGCTGCGCGGCCCTGCTCGCGTGCAAACGCAAAGCCTGCTGCGAGATCAAGCCCGGTGGCGTCTACGCGCACGAGTTCGGAGCCAAGCGTCGGGTCGAACAGGGGCGTGCCGCCGCCATTGCCGGCCTGCCAGCGGCCGCAGAGGAAGTTGGAAAGGAGTTGAGTCATGGCAGGTTTTTAGCGGGTGAATTCAATGCGGCCTTCGGGCAGCAGGTAAAGCACAAGGGCGCGGCCGTTCGACACGGTGGGTCGATGGGCGCTGCCCGGCGGGCAGACCAGCCACCCTGCTGGATGGCCATCAAATTGCGCATCGCCTTCGACCGGCATGATCAAGTCGATCTCGCCGTTCGGGTGGCTGTGGTGCGGCCCGGCAATGTCTGTCATGTCGACCACGTCGACCGAGAAGCCGTGCAGGTCGACCGAGGGCTTGAAGATGCGGCCGTAGCGGATGCCTCCTCCTTCGCGGTCGCACAGCCAGCCCGCCGCGACCCCGGTTTCGCAGGCCTGTTTCAGGCGTTCGTAGGTGATACTACCGGGGCCGTGTTCGGCATTCAGCCAGGCTTGCAGGCTGGCATCAAGAGAGCGCCCAGCCAGCTGAACCGTGAGTTCTGCGATATTTTCTTGAAAGTGTGTGGGTGACATGTCTATCTCTCTGCTTGCAACTGTGTTGCGCTCAGGTGTAATATGAATTATTGTGCATGACGAACAATAAATCCTCAAAAATCCCATGTCAAGCAATATATTGCATCAATCAGGGTTAACACTTAGCGATGTGGCCACTGACTTTGACTCGGTGAAGCCCGACGCCGGGCACCTGAGCGGTGGGGCGGCGGCGGGTAAAAACCCGTTTCTTGTGATCTTGGGGAAGCGGGTAGCGGCTTTGCGCGCGCGGCGCGGGCTCACGCGGAAAGCGGTGGCACTGGCTGCCGACGTGTCCGAGCGTCACCTAGCCAACCTGGAATATGGCTTGGGTAACGCCTCGATATTGGTTCTGCTGCAGGTGGCCGGTGCGCTTCAGTGTTCCTTGGCTGAGATTATTGGTGACCGCACCACCACATCCCCCGAGTGGTTGATGATCCGTGAGCTGCTCGAGCAGCGTGACGATGCGACGCTCAGGCGTGTGCGCATTGTGATCGGAGAAATGCTTGGTACCGGCGGCGGCAATGTCATACGTAGTCCGCGTGTTGCATTGATTGGGCTGCGCGGCGCCGGCAAGTCCTCACTGGGGCAACTGCTGGCCGACGACCTGGCTTTTCCATTTATTGAACTGAGCCGGGAAATTGAAAAATTCGCTGGCTGCAGTGTTTCTGAGATCCAGGCGCTGTATGGCATGAACGCCTACCGCCGCTACGAGCGGCGCGCGCTGGAGGAAACTATCCAGATCTATCCGGAGGCGGTGATCGCAACGCCTGGCGGGCTGGTGTCTGATCCGGCGACGTTTAATCTTCTGTTAAGCCATTGCACAACGGTCTGGCTGAAGGCCACGCCTGAGGACCATATGCGGCGGGTGATGGAGCAGGGGGATCTTCGCCCCATGGCCAATAACAAGGAGGCGATGGCAGACTTGAAAGACATTCTTGCCGGTCGGGCTCCTTTTTATTCCAAGGCGGAGTTCACCCTGAACACCAGCGCGCAACCCTTGTTGCCGAGCTCTGCTGCGCTGCGCAAGCTGGTTCGCAATGCGCTTGAACTCCCGGTTGTTGAAAAATAGGTAGACATGCATAAAACTGCTTGACATCTTTTGGAAATAGGCATTATAGTTCTTGCATGAATTCTAATCATGCACTATTTTGCTTATTTGAGGAGATGATGTGAACAATGGCACTCGCGTTGACTATCAAACTGACCCCGGTCGCTACAAACACTGGGCGCTAAAGTTTGAGGGTCCTGTCGCTACGCTGACGGCTGACTTTGATGAAGGTGCAGGCTTGCGGCCTGGCTACAAGCTCAAGCTCAACAGCTACGATCTTGGCGTCGATATTGAGCTGAATGATGCGATTAACCGCATTCGTTTTGAGCATCCGGAAGTTCGCACGGTGGTGGTGACCAGTGCCAAGGAGAAGGTGTTCTGCTCGGGGGCCAACATTTTCATGCTGGGCGTCAGCAGTCATTCCTGGAAGGTCAATTTCTGCAAATTCACCAATGAGACCCGCAATGGTCTGGAAGACTCCTCCAAGTACAGCGGCCTGAAGTTCCTTGCCGCCGTCAATGGCGCCTGTGCCGGGGGTGGCTATGAGTTGGCGCTGGCTTGCGATGAAATCATCCTGGTGGATGACCGCTCCAGCGCGGTCAGCTTGCCCGAGGTGCCGTTGCTGGGCGTGTTGCCTGGCACCGGCGGCCTGACGCGGGTCACTGACAAGAAACACGTGCGGCACGACCTGGCAGACCTGTTCTGCACCAGTGTCGAGGGCGTGCGCGGCCAGAAGGCCAAGGACTGGCGCCTGGTGGACGATATCGCCAAGCCGGAGGCCTTCGCCCAAAAAGTGCGGGAACGAGCGCTCGAACTGGCCGCCAAGAGTGACCGGCCTGCCGATGGCAAAGGTGTCATGCTGCCGCCGGTGGCGTGTGTGATCGAGGCAGATGCACTGCGCTACCCGAACGTTGTCGTCGACATTGACCGCGTCAAGCGCACCGCCACCTGGACCGTCAAGGGCCCCACCGGCGCCCAGCCCGCCGACCTGGCCGGCATCGAAGCCGCGGGTGCTGTCTGGTATCCGCTGCAGATGGCACGCGAACTGGAAGATGCCATCCTGCAAATGCGCACCAACGAGCTGGACATCGGCACCTGGCTAATCAAGACCCAGGGCGATCCGGCTGCGGTGCTGGCGATGGACGCCACCTTGCTGGCCCATCAAAACCACTGGCTGGTGCGTGAAACCATTGGTCTGCTGCGCCGCACGTTCAGCCGTCTGGATGTGTCCTCGCGTAGCCTGTTCGCGCTGATTGAGCCAGGCTCCTGCTTTGCCGGTACTTTCCTCGAGTTGGCTTTAGCCTGCGACCGCAGCTACCACTTGGCGCTGCCGGACGACGAGTCGGGCGCACCGAAAATCACCGTGGGCGAGACGAATTTCAGCCTGTACCCGATGGTGACGGAGCAGAGCCGTCTGGGCCGCCGTTTCTACAACGAGCAGCCCGCGCTGGACGCAGTACGCGCGAGCATTGGCCTGTCGCTTAATGCGGACGCGGCGTTCGCTCTCGGCCTGGTCACGTCAAATCCCGACGACATCGACTGGACCGACGAAGTACGTATCGCCGTCGAAGAGCGCGTGGCCATGTCCCCTGATGCCCTTACTGGTATGGAGGCCAACCTGCGCTTCAACGGCCCTGAAAACATGTTTACCCGTGTCTTTGGGCGACTCACCGCCTGGCAGAACTGGATCTTCCAGCGCCCCAATGCCGTTGGGGAAAAGGGCGCTCTCAAGGTCTATGGCAAGGGCGACAAGGCCCAGTTTGACTGGAACCGCGTCTAGAGCACCAGCTCCCGTTGTGCGGCGCGAGTCCGGGTGGCGCACCGCAACCGAACCCATCCCCCGAATCAGTCTTGTTTTTTGGAGACCACGATGTCCAGCATTAATTACAGCGAAAAGATTCCCAACAATGTCAGCCTGAGCGAAGACCGCACGTTGCAGCGTGCGCTCGAACAGTGGCAGCCAAATTTCATTAGCTGGTGGGATGACATTGGGCCCGAAGGCTCGACTAACTCTGACGTTTACTTGCGTACTGCCGTGAGCGTGGACCCGCAAGGCTGGGCCCAGTTTGGCCATGTGAAGATGCGCGACTACCGCTGGGGCATTTTCCTCAACCCGGGCGAAACCGATCGCACCATCCATTTTGGTGATCACAAGGGTGAAAAAGCCTGGCAGGACGTTCCTGGTGAATACCGTGCCAACCTGCGCCGCATCATCGTTACCCAGGGCGACACCGAGCCGGCGTCTGTCGAGCAACAGCGCCACCTCGGTCTGACAGCTCCCAGCATGTATGACCTGCGCAACCTCTACCAGATCAACGTCGAGGAAGGCCGCCACCTGTGGGCCATGGTCTATTTGCTGCACAAGCATTTTGGCCGCGATGGCCGCGATGAAGCTGAGGGCCTGCTGGAGCGTCGCAGTGGGGACGCCAACAATCCGCGGATCCTGGGAGCCTTCAACGAAGCCACGCCAGACTGGCTGAGCTTCTTCATGTTCACCTATTTCACCGATCGTGACGGCAAGTTCCAGTTGTGCGCGCTGGCGGAAAGTGCTTTTGACCCGTTGGCCCGCACGACCAAGTTCATGCTGACCGAAGAAGCGCATCACATGTTCGTCGGGGAAAGCGGCATTTCCCGCGTCATCCAGCGAACCTCGCAGAAGATGAACGAACTCAGGACCGACGACGTGGGCAAGCTGCGCGCCGCCGGCGTGATTGACCTGCCGACCATCCAGCGCTATATCAACTTCCATTACAGCGTCACGATTGACCTGTTCGGCGCCGATGAGTCTAGCAATGCCGCTACTTTCTACAGCACCGGCCTGAAAGGCCGCTACGAAGAAGGCAAGCGCGTGGATGACCACGCGCTGAAGGGCCAAACCTATAAGGTGCTCGAAGCGCGCAACGGAGAACTGGTTGAAAAGGAAGTTCCGATGCTCAATGCGCTGAATGAAGTGCTGCGCGATGATTACATCAAGGACTCGGTGGCCGGGGTTGAGCGCTGGAACAAGGTGCTTGAAAAAGCGGGGATTTCCGTCAAGCTTAGGGTGCCCCATAAGGCTTTTCACCGCAACATCGGCGCACTGTCAGGCGTCAAGATATCGCCGGACGGCCGCGTGGTATCCGACGCCGAATGGAATGCCTCGGTGGGCCAATGGTTGCCCAGCAACGAAGATCGCGCTTACGTCGCCAGTCTGATGGGTCGCGTCGTCGAGCCAGGCAAGTTTGCCAACTGGATTGCACCGCCTGTCATGGGCATCAATCGTCAGCCGGTGGACTTCGAATACGTTCGCTTTAACTGACTTTCCCCAGCAACGAAGATCATGCAGGGGGGCCATTGAGCCCCTGTTTGCCATTCAAGCCGATGACCGGAAACCGTCATGGATATGACCGAAATACACGTTATCAAGCAGCACCTGATTGATCCTGAAATCTGCATCCGCTGCAACACTTGCGAAGCCATCTGCCCGGTTCAGGCCATCACGCATGATTCACGCAACTACGTGGTCGATGCCGATAAATGCAATCTCTGCATGGCCTGCATATCCCCGTGTCCGACCGGCTCCATCGACAACTGGCGCACGATGCCGCGTCTCAAGGCCTACACGTCTGACGAGCAACTGACCTGGGATGAGCTTCCGTCCGAGCTCACCCCGGAAGAACTGGCGGCCGAGGGCGTGGCCGTCGATGCGACGCCAGAGATCGAGCCGGTGACGCCTTCGCTGCCGGCTGCGGTCACTGGTGAGACGGCCTTCAACAGTGCGCAGTACGGTGCCACCTTGCCGCCCTGGTCGGCGGCGCACGGCTACACCAATATGTATGGCGCCAAGGCGACCGAGAAATTTATCACGGCCACAGTCGTTGGTAATGTGCGTGTCACCGAAGTGGGGAAGGAATACGACACCCACCACATCGTGCTCGACTTTGGCAGCATGCCCTTCCCTGTGCTGGAAGGGCAGTCGATCGGCATTTTGCCGCCTGGCAGCGACGACAAGGGAAAGCCGCACTATGCCAGACAGTATTCGATTGCGAGCCCGCGCAATGGCGAGCGACCCGGTTACAACAATGTGTCACTCACCATCAAACGCGTGCTGCAAGACCATCAGGGCAACGCGGTGCGCGGTGTCGGCTCGAACTACATGTGTGACTTGCAGATCGGCGACAAGGTGCAGGTGATCGGCCCGTTCGGCACCAGCTTCCTAATGCCGAACCACCCGCGATCAAACATCGTGATGATTTGCACTGGCACGGGTAGCGCACCCATGCGTGCCATGACCGAGTGGCGTCGTCGACTGCGTCAATCAGGCAAGTTCGAAGGCGGCAAGCTGATGCTGTTCTTTGGCGCCCGCACCAAGGAAGAGTTGCCGTATTTTGGGCCGCTGCAGACCCTGCCCAAGGACTTCATCGACATTAACTTTGCTTTTTCGCGCACGCTGGAGCAACCCAAGCGCTATGTGCAGGATGTGATGCGCGAGCGCGCCGCTGACCTGGGCGGCTTGCTGAAAGATCCGAACACCTACTTCTATGTGTGCGGACTCAAGAGCATGGAGGAGGGCGTGGTGCTGGCCCTGCGCGATGTGGCGCAGCAGGCCGGCCTGACGTGGGAAGCGGTGGGCGCGGCAATGAAAAAGGAAGGTCGACTCCATCTTGAAACCTACTGAGCCGGGTTTCGTTAATATTATTTTGTCGACCGAGACGTCAAGCGCCTTTCGGAGCCGACCCATTCATGCGATGAAAAATCTGATCATTTCATTCCGCGCCACCGGCGTAGCTCAAGTCACCATGTCCCGTCCGTCGGTGTTTAATGCTTTTGACGAGGCGATGATCGCCGAACTGGAAACGGCCTTCAACCAGCTTGCAGCTGATCCGGTAGTGCGCGTGATCGTGTTGGCGGGCGAAGGCAGGCATTTCAGTGCCGGCGCTGACCTGCAATGGATGCAACGCGCCAGTACTGCCTCCCATGAGTGGAACTTGAACGATGCGCGCCGCTTTGCCGGCATGCTGGCGTGCATTGAGGCTTGTCCCAAGCCCACCGTGGCCCGGGTCCAGGGCGCGGCACTGGGTGGTGGGGTCGGCTTGATGTGTGCCTGTGACATCGCTATCGCTGCCGACAATGCCAGTTTTGCCGTCAGCGAAGCCAAATTTGGCATCCTGCCAGCAGTCATTGGTCCCTATGTTGTCAACGCGGTGGGCAGGCGCCAAGCCAGGCATTTGGCACTGACTACTAGGCGCATTACTGCCGACCAGGCCTTGGCCATCGGACTCGTACAGCAGGTGGTGGCGCTAGATGCGCTTGACGCGGCGCTGGATGCCACCGTTACGGAACTGCTTGCCGGTGGAACCAACGCGCACCGCGAGATCAAACAGCTCTTTGGGCAACTGGAAGTGGGACCGATCACCAGCGAAGTGCGCGAGTTGACTGCACAAACGATTAGCCGCGTGCGCGGCACAGACGAGGCCCGGGAAGGCTTCACCGCTTTTTTGGACAAGCGACCTGCCAACTGGATTCCACAATGACGACAAACAGTCTCCATGCGGTGCCGCTGCTGGTGGTAGGTGCTGGGGTGATGGGTGTGGGCATTGCCCAGATAGCCGCCCAAGCCGGCCATGCCGTGATGCTTTACGATGCCCGCGAAGGCGCTGCCGCAGAGGCCAAGGCCAGGCTCGCTAAGAGCCTGGAGGCGCTGGTCACAAAAGGCAAGTTCACCGTGCAGGACATGGCACAAACGCTGTCGCGTATCGAAACTATCACCTCGCTGGAAGCGGCGGCCACCGCGAGACTGGTGGTTGAAGCGATTGTCGAAAAGCTCGACGTGAAGCACGGGCTTTTCAAACAGCTTGAGTCCATCGTGGCTGTCGATTGCGTGCTTGCGTCCAACACCTCATCCATCTCGGTCACGGCTATTGCCAACGGATTGCGGCACCCGGGGCGGCTGGTGGGAATGCACTTTTTTAACCCCGTACCGCTGATGAAGCTGGTGGAGGTGGTGTCTGGCCTGCAGACTGATCCGGCAGTGGCCGCTGCCATATTTGAGTTATCCAGGGCTTGGGGCAAGGTGCCAGTGCATGCGCGTTCAACACCCGGCTTCATCGTCAACCGGATTGCCAGGCCCTATTACGCTGAAACGCTTGCGTTGTTGCAAGAGCAGGCCGCGACGCCTGAAGTGCTGGATGCCTGCCTGCGCGGGGCAGGCTTTCGCATGGGGGC
Organism: Polaromonas sp.; assembly: GCA_021731285.1. Lineage (GTDB taxonomy): Bacteria > Pseudomonadota > Gammaproteobacteria > Burkholderiales > Burkholderiaceae_C > Polaromonas. Next base: position 50,958 of record JAKFXR010000051.1, read on the forward strand.
ATGCGAGTTGATGGACCTGATTGGTCACGATACCAATTTTTCAGTTACCAGCGCAGTTTACGAAGCCAATTTCTACGACAAACGGTTTACCCCTTCACTGGTGCAGCGCGAGCTGGTTGATGGCGGTTTTCTTGGGCGCAAATCAGGGCGCGGCTTCTACGACTATGCCGAGGGCTCCCTTAAAACCGTCAGCACGGCGGGCGCAACCTTTGTGCCCGGCCCACTGCCAGCCGCGCAAGTGGTATGCGTGCATGGCGTGGGCCTCGTGGCCGAGCGCCTGGGCCGCACTCTGGCGCAAGCGGGCCGCGCGTTTGCGCGTGACGAACGCAGCGATTGGATTGGGCTGGAGGTAGACGGCGCGCAACTGCGCTTGACGGATGGGCGATGTGCTTCGCAAATAGGATTCGACGTGGCGGTGTTTGACTGGCCACTTTCTGATAGCGTCGGTTCTGCGCTCGCATGGGCCGCGTCTTCGCGAGCCTCTGAGGACTGGCACGCTGCTGCGGCAAGCTGGCTGCAGGCGCTGGGCTTCAGCCCGCAGCGGGTGCTTGATGCGCCGGGTCTGGTCGTTGCGCGCACCCTTGCGATGCTGATTAACGAAGCCGCTGACGCGGTACTGCAAGGGGTGTGTACAACCGAAGGTGCTGATGCCGCCATGAAGCTCGGCGTCAACTACCCGGCCGGGCCTTTCGAGTGGCTGGCCCAATGCAAGTCCAGCACGGTTGTGGGTTGGTTAGACGCTCTCGATGTGCATTACCGTGGCGAACGCTATCGCGTCAGCCCATGGTTGCGTCAGCGTGACTGGCAGGAGGCCGCATGATGCGCCGCAGCATCGACATTGCACCCAACCTGCATGCAGAAATCGGCGACGACGGCGTCGCCGAGCTGGTGTTTGGCCCCGCTGGCGAGATGCCCGCCATGGACGCGCAAGGCCATGCAGCCCTTGGCACGGTGTGGGCGCAACTGGCGGCCGTGCCGGGTGTACGCTGCATCCTTGTGCGAAGCATTGGCAAGGGCTTATGCGCGGGCGGCACGCTAGATCTTGTGCAAGGCATGCTCAGCAGTGAAGCAGCACGTCTGCGAGTGATGCGCGAAGGCCGGGCCTTGGTGCAAAGCATGATCGACTGCGATTTGCCTATCGTCTCCGCCATCAACGGCGCCGCGGTCGCGCTGGCGCCGCGGTGGCCTTGCTGGCTGACGTGTCCATTGCCGGCCACAAAGCCAAAATCATTGATGGCCATACAAAGTTGGGCGTGGCCGCTGGTGACCATGCTGCGCTTATTTGGCCTTTGTTATGCGGGATGGCGCGCGCCAAGTACCACTTGCTGATGTGCTCAACGCTCAACGGCCTGGAGGCTGAACGCATTGGCCTGGTCAGCCTGGCCGTACCCGACGACCTGCTGCTGGACAACGCGCGTGAGGTGGCCTGCACACTGGCCGCTGGCAGCCCTACTGCATTAGCCTTCACCAAGCGCAGCCTGAACCACTGGCTGCGAGCTGCTTGGCCTGCATTTGAGCACTCGCTGGCGCTGGAGATGCTCGGGTTTGCCGGCTCAGACGCCCGCGAAGGCTTCGCCGCACTGAGTGAAAAGCGCGCCCCCCGATTTGGCTCAGAATGAAGTTCACCGAGTTCCAGGTCGGGCAAACCATACAGGCTGGACCTTACGTCGTCAGTGACGCCGAAATATGCCAATTCGCAAATGCCTATGACCCGCAATGGTTTCACACCGATGCCACAGCGGCTGCGAAAGGTTACTTTGGCGGCCTGATCGCCAGTGGCTGGCATACCTGTTCCATTGCAATGCGGCTGATCGCCGATGCGGCGCTGCATGGTTCTGAATCCTTTGCATCACCTGGTTTGAGCTATGTGAAATGGCCACACCCAGTGCGGCCCGGTGACCATCTGTTGCTGTGCGCCACCGTGCTGGAAGCGCGGCGCTCCAGGGGGCAAACTCACTTGGGAATTTTGCGCTGGCGCTGGCAGCTTTTTAATGCAGCGGGCATAGAGGTGCTGGACCTCGAGGCCACCAGTTTGTTTAACCTTCCTCAATAGTGATTGCCATGTCTCAAGCCTTCATCTGCGATGCCATCCGGACCCCCTTTGGCCGCTACGGCGGCGTGCTGTCTTCAGTGCGTACCGACGACCTGGGGGCCATTCCACTCAAGGCGCTGATGGCACGTAATCCTGGCGTTGATTGGGCGGCTGTTACCGACGTGGTCTACGGCTGCGCCAATCAGGCAGGTGAAGACAACCGCAACGTAGCCCGTATGTCTGCGCTGCTGGCGGGCCTGCCTCTGGATGTGCCGGGAGCAACCGTTAATCGGCTTTGCGGCTCTGGCATGGATGCCGTAGGCACCGCTGCGCGAGCCATCAAAAGCGGTGAAGCTCAACTGATGATTGCCGGGGGCGTTGAAAGCATGAGCCGTGCACCCTTCGTCATGCCAAAAGCCGAAAGCGCCTTCAGCCGCAGCAATGCGATCCATGACACCACCATTGGCTGGCGCTTTATCAACAAGTTGATGAAAGCCAGCTACGGTGTTGATTCCATGCCTGAGACGGCTGAAAACGTTGCCGACGATTTTGGCATTGAACGCGAGGCGCAAGATTCCATGGCCCTACGCTCTCAACTCAACGCGATACGCGCCCAGCTAAGCGGGTTTTTCGATGCCGAGATTTCGCCAGTGACAATTCCCCAGAAAAAAGGTGACCCAGTCATCGTGAGCCGAGACGAGCATCCACGTGAAACGTCGATGGATATGCTGGCCAAGCTCAAGGGCATAGTGCGCCCTGACGGCACCGTTACGGCTGGAAACGCATCGGGTGTTAACGATGGTGCGTGCGCGCTGCTATTGGCCAGCGAGGGCGCCGCCGCGCGTTACGCCCTCATGCCACGCGCCCGCGTTGTCGGCATGGCGACGGCGGGCGTGGCCCCTCGCATCATGGGTTTTGGCCCGGCACCCGCTACGCGTAAAGTGATGGCACTCACCGGTTTGAGTTTGATGCAAATGGATGTAATTGAACTTAATGAAGCCTTCGCTGCGCAAGGTCTCGCCGTACTGCGTGACCTGGGGCTAGCCGATGACGACACGCGCGTCAATCCCAATGGTGGAGCCATAGCCTTAGGTCATCCGCTGGGCGCCAGTGGTGCACGGCTGGTGACCACGGCAGTCAACCAATTGCACCGTATCGGTGGCCGCTACGCCCTGTGCACCATGTGCGTAGGTGTGGGGCAGGGCATCGCGATGATTATTGAACGGGTTTAAGCGGGGCACCAACAATTAAAAGGCATCCAATTTAAAGCAGCTTAAGGAGATTTAAATTTGGCTGGGCTGCAGTTGGAAGAGCCATTTGCAAATTTTGAACTTGAATTTTTTCCAAGCAGAAATCACCGAAGATTCCCTTAATCGGCTGATTTATCTCAGTACGCGACAGATCACACAAATCGGTAATACGGGCTTGGGTTAAGCCTATATCGAAACGGCGGGTACGGACCGCTTAGCCGATCTTGGCTAATTCTCCCTACCCCGAATTTAGAAAGTCGGTATCTAGCTCTCTATGGTCGAAGTTATTAGGTAGTCACCGGTCGTCTGAGCCCTGGCTTGTTGATTTCCATCCAATCTTGACCCCAGTTTTTCATTCAAACCTGACCCCACTATTTGCAGTTTAACGCCCTGCAATTGGGCTGTGGATAAGTATCGGTTTTACTCTGTGGGTAGTGATTCT
>JAKFXR010000008.1 GCA_021731285.1 Polaromonas sp.
GGGGTGGGAGTGGGGAGTTACGCCTACTGTCCAGGATCAACCGGGGATGCGACGTGATGCTCGAAAAGCTCAGTGACTTGCAAAGAACTCCGCGGCGGCCTCGACGGTCGCGTCAATGTCCGCAGCCGTGTGCGCCGAGCTGACAAAACCAGCCTCGTACAGCGCCGGCGCGTAGTACACCCCCTTGTCCAGCATCGCATGAAAGAAGCGATTAAAGGACGGTCCATCGGTGGTCATCACGGTGGCGTAGTTTTGCGGCAAAGGGTTCAGCAGGAAAAACCCGAACATGCCGCCTTCGCTGTCCGCACAAAAGGTCACGCCGGCTTTGCTCGCGGCCTGCGTCAAACCGGTGGTCAGGCTGCGGGTGCGCGCGGCCAGCGCTTCATAAAAACCTGGTTTTTGCAATTCGCGCAGGGTGGCCAGGCCGCAAGCCGTGGCCACCGGGTTGCCCGACAGCGTACCCGCCTGGTAGACCGGGCCCAGCGGTGCCAGCTGCTCCATCACTGCGCGGGTTCCGCCAAACGCGGCCAGGGGCATGCCGCCGCCTATCACCTTGCCCAGCACGGTCATGTCGGGCTTGAAGCCTGGGATGTTTTTGGCATAAATGCTTTGCGCGCCGCCCAGTGCCACGCGAAAACCGGTCATGACCTCGTCGAACACCAGCAGTGCGCCATGCTGCGTGCAGAGCTCGCGGCAGCGCCTCATGAAAGGCACGCTGGCCCGTACGAAATTCATGTTGCCGGCGATAGGCTCGATCATCAGGCAGGCCGTGCTGCTGCCGTGCAGCGCAAACGCTTCTTCAAGCTGCACGAGGTTGTTGTATTCGAGTACCAGGGTGTGTTGCACGACCTCGGGCGGCACCCCGGCGCTGGTGGGGTTGCCGAAGGTGGCCAGCCCGGAGCCCGCCTTGACCAGCAGCGCGTCGGCGTGGCCGTGGTAACAGCCTTCGAACTTGATGATCTTGCTGCGCCCGGTGGCGCCGCGCGCCAGCCGGATGGCGCTCATGGCTGCTTCTGTGCCCGAACTCACAAGGCGCAGCATTTCGACAGAGGGTAGAAGCCGGACGATCTCCTCGGCCAGTTCCACTTCACGTTCAGTAGGCGCGCCGTAGGAAAACCCTTCCAGCACGGCTTGCTGCACGGCCTCGACCACGGCGGGGTGGCCGTGTCCGAGAATCATCGGCCCCCAGGAGCCGATGTAGTCGATGTAGCGTTTCCCGTCAGCGTCCCAGAACCAGGCACCCTGGGCGCGTTGCACAAACCGTGGCGTTCCGCCGACGGCCTTGAAAGCCCGGACCGGCGAGTTGACGCCACCCGGGATCAGCGCCTTGGCGCGTTCGAAAAGGACAGTGTTGCGGGAAATGTCGGAACTAGTGTTTTGTGCCATTGGAAGGTAGGTCAAAGGGGGGCAGGTCAAGCAGGGAGTTTTGCGGATCGTCTGCCACCCCGTCACTGTCGTCCGGCTCCTCACCCTCTGCTTGCGCCCAGAAAAGGCGGTCGGGAACAATATTGCCCATGCCCGGATGAAAGCCCGCATCCAGGCTGTGGTCGAGGTAGGTCAGGGCCTCGGTGGTGGCCGCCTGAAGGTTGTGACCGTTGGCCAGCAGCGCCGACAGGGCGGCCGTAAGCGTGTCGCCAGCGCCCGCAAACACCGCTTCGAATCGTTCGAACTTTTCGCTGTAAAGAGTGGCGAGCGGCGTGGTCAGTACGTTGTCTATGAACTGGTCCGGCATGGGCACACCCGTCACCAGCGTGTAGGGCACGCCGAATTCGGAGGCCGCTTTCGCAATGTCGCGCGCTGACGGGCTTTTTTCTCCCGCCCAGTCCGGAAGCAGCCAGCGCCACAAACTGCTGTGGTTGCCCACCAGCACCGTGGTCTGGGGCAGCAGCAGTTCGCGGAAAGCGTCCAGATAGCTGTCGATGGCTTCTTCCTCCCACCACGACAAATTGGGCATGTAGGCAATCAGCGGAACGTCGGCGTAGTCCGATGCGATTTCCGCGATGGCGCTGATGTTCTCGGGACTGCCCACAAAGCCGACCTTGATGGCGCTCACCGGCATGTCTTCAAGCGCGGTACGCGCCTGCTCGGTGACGGCCTCTTCGTCAAAGGAGATATGGTCGAAAATCTCGGCTGTGTCGCGGACATAGCTTCCCGTCACAACGGCCAGGGCGTGTGCCCCCGCGGAGGCAATTGCGCTGATGTCTGCAGTCAGTCCGCCCGCGCCGCTAGGGTCATTGGCGTTGAAGGTCATCACGCAGGCTGGCGATGCCTCGCTTTCCTCGGCCTGAATCTGACGGGCGTCCAGGGGAGGTGTGTTGGGGTTTGCCATAGGCTGGATTTTGCCTTGTACGCGAATAAGCAACGCCGCCTCGATACAATTGTTGCATTCTATTCGAAGGCAACTTAAGCTGTGACTCAATCAACGACGTGGATGTGTTTAATTTGTGGATGGCTCTATGACGAAACAACTGGCGCGCCAGAGCATGGCATCGCGGCAGGTACGACCTGGGCCCAGGTGCCCATGAACTGGACCTGTCCCGAATGTGGCGCGCGGAAAGAGGATTTTGAGATGGTCCAGATCTGAATGGCCAGATCCGTTTCCCAGTTAATCACGCGGCCGGCGTCATGATGCGGCCGGCGCGTTTCAAGGAGCACAGCCAGTGAGTATTACCAGTTCGGGGCTCAAGGTCTTGGTCATTGACGACAGCAACACGATACGCCGCAGCGCCGAGATATTCCTGAAGCAGGGCGGACACGAAGTACTGCTTGCGGAAGACGGGTTCGATGCGCTCTCCAAAGTCAACGACTATCAGCCCGATCTGATTTTCTGCGACATCCTGATGCCGCGCCTGGATGGCTATCAAACATGCGCGATCATCAAGCGCAATCAGAAATTTGCAAACGTCCCCATTGTGATGCTGTCCTCGAAGGATGGCGTTTTCGACAAGGCAAGGGGCAGAATGGTGGGTTCGCAAGATTACTTGACCAAACCGTTTACCAAAGATCAATTGCTGCATACGGTTCAGGAGCTCGGCAGCGCAAACAAGGAGTGACGATATGGCAATTAAGAAAATCCTGATTGTGGATGACTCGAAAACCGAGTTGATGTTCATGACCGACCTGTTGGGCAAGAACGGCTTTGCCGTCAAAACCGCTGAGAACGCGGAGGACGCCTTTCGTCGGCTTGCCGAAGAAAAGCCTGACCTCATCCTGATGGATGTGGTGATGCCCGGTCAAAATGGCTTCCAGCTGACGCGTGCCATCACGCGGGATCCCCTTTACTCTGACGTGCCGATCATCATGTGCACGAGCAAGAACCAGGAGACCGATCGTGTCTGGGGTATGCGCCAGGGCGCCAAGGACTACATCACCAAACCGGTGGATGTAGACGATTTGATGGCCAAAATCAGGGCGCTGGACTGATTTAAAACCGACCTTACCCAAGCATGGCCAATCGACAAGCACTTAGAGAATTGCAGAACCGCCTGGCTGTCAGGCTGCAGGCTGCCAAGACCCAAGGTGTTTCCGCTTCCTGGCTGGCTGTGGAGGCGGGAGGGGGCAAGTACTTGTTCCCCCTGAATCAGTCCGGCGAGATTTTCCCGTGGGTAAGTGCACAAAACGTGCCTTACACGCAGGCCTGGTTTGCCGGTGTGGCGAATTTGCGTGGCGGCCTCTATGGGGTCGTCGATCTGGCAAGCTTTGTCACGGGCAAAAACCCGCCCGCGCGCAGCGAGTTGGCCCGTACCGAGTCGCGGCTGGTTGCTCTCAACAGTGCGCTTGAAATCAATTGCGCATTGCAGGTCGACAAGCTGTCAGGACTGCGCAATCCCGAGGCATTTACCGATTTTGCCGAGCGCGCATCTGACGCCCCCGAGTTTTTTGGCCACAGCTATATCGACGCAAACGGCGTCAGCTGGCAGGAGATCAACCTGCAGCTGCTTGCGTCCCAGGCTCATTTTTTGACCATCAGCGCCTAGCGTTATCACGTTTTTTCCCGGAAGGCACATCATGTCTGTTATTGACAAACTTAATAACCTGTTCGGCCGAAAGTCCGCGCCCCCCGATGACAGCATGGACCATGTGTCGCTCGATGCTTCGGTCGATCCCATGGCGACGGGATCCATGGACGCTTCGTCGGGCACGGTTGCCATGCCGCCAGTTGCGCCGGTCATGCAAGACCGTGGGGAAGACAGCGAAAATCCTGGCCCCGACAGCATGGACTCCGAGCAGGCCGGGGAAGAGCAAGGCGAGTTGCTGTCGCTGCCTATTCTGGGTCGCAGACGTATGGGTTCGCACCAGCGGGTGCTGGTGGCGATGTTGAGCTTTTCCGTCGTGGTGTTGGCTTCCGTGACCTTTGTGGCGCTGAACCAGGCGGATCAGGTTGCGCAGCAGGTGGCCGCGACCGGACAGTCATTGATGCAGTCGCAGCGGCTTGCCAAATCGGTCTCGCAGGCGCTGGTGGGCAGCGCCCAGGCGTTTCCCGACGTGAGGGAAAGCTCTGACGTGCTGGCCAAGGCCGTGCGTGGTCTCAAATCGGGCGAACCGACCTTGAGGCTTGAGCCCGTCGCGCCGGAACTCCAGCCCGACGTTGACACTGTGACCCCACTGATGGAGCGCGCCGAGAAAAATGCCTCCACTGTGATGGGGCAGCAAGCGATTTTGACCCAGGTGGGTAACGCGCTGCGTACGATTAACCGGCAGTCGTCGGACCTGCTTGAAATTGCAGAGACGGTTTCTTCCCTCAAACTTCAGCAAAATGCTGCAGCGGCAGAAATTTCTGCGGCGGGCCAGCTCGTGATGTTGACCCAGCGCATTGGTAAATCCGCCAACGAATTCCTGACGATGGAGGGCGTGAGCCCGGAGGCCGTGTTTCTGCTTGGGAAAGACTTGAACTCTTTCAAGGAGATCGCGCAGGGCCTGCAGGAAGGCAGCCCCGAGTTGCGCCTGACTGGCTCCAAAGACCCGCAGACCCGTGAGCGGCTGGAAGCGCTGATGGCTCTGTACGAGCAGACCCGTGTTCAGGCGGGCGCCATTTTGGGTAACTTGCAGGGCCTGGTGTCGGCACGTGAGGCGCAAGCGTCCATCATTTCCGACAGTGAAGCCTTGCGCCGTGGCCTTGAAGATATTCAGGGCAAGCTGTCATCGCAGACCGGTTTGGGTGTAGGAGCCCTGACTACGCTGGCGGTGGCTGCCGCTTTTGCGCTGCTTTGCGCCGTTGGCCTGGCCCGGCTGCAGGTGCTGGACAGCCGGCAGCGTCAGGGAGTTGCCGAGGGCCAGCGGCTGGAAGCCAAGGGCCAGGAGCAGGACGCCAAGCGCGTCAATGATGCCAACCAGGCCGCCATTTTGCGTTTGATGAACGAATTGCAGACAGTTGCTGAAGGCGACCTGACCCAGGAAGCGACGGTGACCGAAGACATCACGGGTGCCATCGCCGACTCGGTGAATTACACGGTGGAGGAGTTGCGACAGCTGGTGGGTAACGTGCAGAACACGGCGACCCGGGTTGCACAGACGACGGCCCAGGTGGAAAGCACTTCAACCGAGTTGTTGGCAGCCTCCACCGAACAGCTGCGCGAGATTCGCGAAACCGGTCAGTCGGTGCTCGATATGGCTACCCGAATCAACCAGGTGTCCAGCCAGGCGCAGGAATCTTCCCAGGTGGCGCGCCAATCGCTGACGGCCGCAGAGTCCGGTCTGCAGGCCGTGCAAAACGCCATCGGCGGTATGAATTCGATTCGTGACCAGATCCAGGAAACTTCCAAACGTATCAAGCGACTGGGCGAATCCTCACAGGAGATTGGCGAGATTACCGAGCTGATTTCGGATATTACCGAACAGACCAACGTGCTGGCGCTCAATGCAGCCATTCAGGCTGCTTCCGCCGGTGAAGCTGGACGAGGCTTCTCGGTGGTTGCCGAGGAGGTGCAGCGTCTGGCTGAACGGTCAGCCGATGCGACGCGCCAGATTTCCGCTCTGGTGAAAGCCATTCAAACCGATACCCAGGATGCGGTGGCCGCCATGGAGCGCTCAACGCAGGGTGTGGTTGAAGGGGCCAAACTGTCTGACAGCGCAGGTACCGCCCTGTCCGAGATTGACCTTGTGTCGCGCCGGCTTGCTGACCTGATTGAGCAGATTTCCGCTTCTGCCTCCCGGGAAGCCGAGTCAGCCAACGTTGTGGCCGGGAACATCCAGCACATTTTTGCCGTGACGGAGCAAACCGGTGAAGGTACCCGTTCCACGGCCCAGCAGGTGCGGGACCTGTCGCGCATGGCAGAAGAGCTCCGGCAATCGGTGTCACGATTCAAGATTGCCTGATGATTTTTGTTTTTCCTGCTTCTGATTCATGAACCGGTTTGTTATTTATGCAATCGAACGCCCCGAATTCATCAGCCGCTGAACTCGACCTGGCTGTCAATGATCTTGGCCCGCTTGCGTGGGTGCTGGATGAACTTCGGAAGTCGCTCGACGGATCTGCCAAGGCATTAAAACGTTTTGTACGCGACGCCGAGCTGGCGCGCGGTTCCGATCTCGCCGCCCTCGATGCCAGCCAGTTGCGCATTGCCCGGCAGCAATTGCACCAGGCGGTTGGGGCTCTGGAAATGGTGGGTTTGGGCGCCCCTGCGCTGGTCCTTCGCGCGATGGAGGCCGCTGTGCAGCGGTTTGTCCAGCATCCGGAGCAGTGCAACCAGGATGCGGCGTCCAAGGTGGAACTGGCGAGCTTTGCCTTAACCGAATATCTTGAAGGCGTGCTTGCAGACCGGCCCGTGTCGGCGGTCTCGCTTTTCCCGCAATACCGGGATATTCAGGGCCTGGTCGGGGCAGATCGCATTCATCCCGCCGATCTGTGGGTATTTGAATGGCGTTGGCTTGATCCCGAAATTTCCGTTGTGGTCGACAGCCGGGCTTATGACGCTGCGTCCCGGCAGGTGCTCGACCAGCTGGTGCTCAAAATCATGCGTGCAGGAGACCCTCAGGCGGCGCAGGCTTTCCGGGACATGTGTCTCGGTTTTGCCCAGGGCGATCCAGGCCGTGAACCCAGGGTTTTCTGGAAGATTGCGGCCGGCTATTTTGAAGCGCTGGCGCATGGCCTGCTCAAGCCGGACGTCTATGTCAAGCGCGCCGCTTCCCGGGTGCTGTTGCAATATGCGTCATTTGCCAAGGGCAGCACCAATGCGTCTGACCGCCTTGCCCAGGACTTGCTGTTCTTTTGTGCCCAGGCAGTAGCTCCCCGCGCCAGTGATGCGCCGGTTCTCTCGGCAGTGCGTTCAACTTACGGGCTGTCCCGCTTCAAGCCGGTGGATTACGAGGCCATTCAATTTGGCCGTTTCGATCCTGCCTTGCTCGCGCAGGCACGCAAGCGGATTGTGTCGGCCAAGGAGACCTGGTCGTCGCTCACGGCAGGCGATGTGGGCAAGTTCAAGATCCTGGCAGACCAGTTCAGTCTGGTGACGGATTCTTTGGTCAAGTTGCACCCGGCCAGTCAGCCGCTTGCGGCTGCTTTGTCCCGCGTGATTGACGCCACGGTGCGTTCTACCCAGGCGCCGCCTATCGAGCTTGCACTGGAAGTCGCAACTGCGGTGCTCTATCTGGAGGCGGCCTTTGATGACCTGGACCCCAATGACCCCCAACTGAGCGCCCGCACTGCCCGGCTGGCTGCGCGTCTGGACGGGGTTCGTGGTGGAGGCGAAGCTCAACCCCTTGAATCCTGGATGGAAGAGCTGTACCGGCGGGTCAGCGACAAACAGACCATGGGCAGCGTGGTCGGCGAGTTGCGCATCTCGCTGAGCGAACTTGAAAAATCGCTGGACCAGTTTTTTCGCAATCCGCAGGACAAAGCGACTTTGGCCGCCGTGCCCGGGCAACTGTCGCAGATGCGCGGCGTGTTGTCGGTGCTGGGGCTGGAGCAGGCGTCCCAGGCAGTGCTACGGATGCGCGAGAGCGTCGAGCAGATGCTGGTCGTGGAGGTGGACCAGGAGCTTGCCCGTTCCGCGGGAACCTTTGATCAACTGGGAAACAATCTCGGTGCGTTGAGCTTTCTGATAGACATGCTCAACTACCAGCCTGCGCTGGCAAAGAAGCTTTTCATCTACGACGACCAGACGGGCGAACTCAAGCCTGTCATGGGCCGCATCCGCAGCGAACTGGACGGGGCTTCCTCGGTCACTCTCAACAGCGAGCTGTCCCAGGAAGTCTTGTCGGTTGTTCAGGATGCCGAGGCGGGCGTCTCTGCTGCGAACCTCAGCGTCAAACTGGATGTACTTGCCACCCATGCGGCGCTTGCCGATCAGCCCGGTCTTGCGCAGACAGCGCGCAACGCTGCAATCGCGGTTGTCGAGCAACCGCTGGAGATGGCCCCTGCCTCTTCCTTGACCGGCCTTGTAGCGGCTGCGGCGCCGGTGATTGCGCCTGAGGCAGCACCGGCGGGATCACCGGTTGCGGCGGCCGACTTTGAGGAAGACGACCTGCGCGATATTTTCCTCGAGGAGGCGCGCGAGGTGGTGGGTCAGGCGCAGGTGGCTATTGCTGCTTTGGCCGCCGAGCCTGACAACATCGGAGAGCTCACCATCCTGCGCCGCGCATTTCATACGCTCAAGGGCAGTTCGCGCATGGTCGGACTTAACGAGTTTGGCGAGGGAGCCTGGTCGCTGGAACAACTGCTCAACGGCTGGCTGGCAGAGCAAAAGCCTTCCAACGACCAGTTCCGGACTTTGTGTGTCCAGGCGATGGATGGCTTTTCGGCCTGGATCGATGACATCGCGGCAAACCGCGACACCGCCTGGAAATCTTCTGCATTTCGCGCCAGCGCAGATGCCATGCGCGTTGAGGGGAGGTTTGCCGCCCTTCAGCTCCCGGCTACACCGGGGCTTGAGGTGCATCAGGCGCAGGCCATGCCGACCATTGAACTTTCTTCTGAGTCTTCCGCTACGCAGAGCCCGGTTGAGGAGCTGGACTTTGATTTCGCACTCGACGTGCAAGCCTCAACCCCCACCGAAGTTGAGCCCTCGGTCAGCGCAGAGCTTGCACCACCGGAGATCCAGGGTATTGACTTCGAGAGCTTGTCGACTGTCAGTGGACCCGTGGTCGACAGCGCGGCACCATTGCCGGCGTCCGCTGCTGACAACGTTTTCGAATTGGACCTGCCGGAGATGTCCTCTTCCGCAGCGTCTGATTCCGTTGAACTGTCGGACATGGACTTTGACGCTCATTTCCCGCCTTCGACGCCCCCTGCCGAATCTCGTACAGAAGCATCGCCTGCGATAACCATTCCTGTGGAAGAGAGTGCAGGGGAGGTGTTTGACTTCTCGATGGAGGATTTCCCTCTGGAGCCGGCGACTCCCCTTGAGCCGGTCCAGGAACTGCAAGCTGTTGCGCCCGAAGTCCCCGCCCCGTCAGACTCGTCCGATGCATTTGGGGATGACCCGGTTAAAGTCATTGGCCCCCTGCGTATCGGGATACCGCTGTACAACGTGTATTTGAACGAGGCCGATGAGTGGTCGCGGCGACTGGTCACCGAGGTCACCGAGTGGACCATGGAGCGCGACCGCCCCATTGGCGACTCGACTCTGGCATTGACTCACTCCCTGGCCGGCAGTTCGGCAACGGTAGGCTTTGAGGCTTTGTCCGAAGTTGCCCGTGCGCTGGAGGATGCCTTACAGCAGTCGCAAGGCCACCATGGCAAGGGCAGCCAGCGACACAACCAGACATTTATCGACGCTGCAGAAGACATTCGGAGGCTCCTGCACCAATTTGCTGCGGGTTTTCTCAAACAGCCTGATGCGCGGATCCTGCAGGCCTTGCGGGACATCGATTTTTCCGATGTTGAACCCGCGGCCCCGCAGGCGGTCAGTGCACCGGCCGCGGACAACCGGTCCGCTGAGCCTTCCAGCCTTCCAGGCGCCGCCTTGCCGACCAAAAAGCCCCCGTTGGTCATTACCGGAGTGATTCCGCTTGGCCCGTCGGCCGGCAAAGCCAGAACCCCTCTGAGTGCACAGGCGGTGGCTGCTGGTCTTGTGGTGGTGCCGGCTGCTGCGCCCCAGCCCACCGAATCAGATGCTGCGGCAAGTGTCGCGCGGGAAACGATTGCGGTCCCTGACAGCCCCCCTCCGGTCTCCGCTGATTCTCTTTCCTCCGGTCCCGCAGCGGCAGTCCCACCCATGGAGGCGCTTCCCAGGGAAACTGGCACCCCATCCGCAGCGGCCGCCTTTGGCGACGACATGGATGATGAATATGACGCCATAGACGCGATTGACCCGGATCTCTTTGCCATCTTTGAAGAAGAGGGTGCCGAGTTGATGCCCCAACTGGGCGGTGGGTTGCGCCAGTGGGCTGCACGCCCGGACAACCAGGGAGCCCGCAACGAGGTGCTTCGTGCACTGCACACGCTCAAGGGCAGCGCCCGTCTTGCAGGCGCCATGCGCCTGGGTGAAATGGCACACCGTATCGAGTCTGATATCGAGCGCATGGGCAGCGATGCGGCTGCTTCGCAGGATTTTGACGCTTTGCTGCAAACGTTTGATGCGATGCAGGTCAATTTTGAGGCTTTGCGCCACCCGGGCATGGAGCCGGAGGTGCTGCAGCCGCTTCATCCCCAGCCGGCGCAGGGTCCATTGCCGGATTCCCAAGGTCCGCAGGCCTCACTGGCTGCGCAAGAAGCCGGCCAGGGACCCACAGCCGCATCTGAAACCACAGGCAGAAAGGTCACCATTTCCCTGGCGCAGGCAACCGCTTTGCAGCCTTTGCGGACCGCAGCGTCCGGTTCCATACGGGTGCGAGCCCAGTTGCTGGACCGCATGGTGAACCAGGCCGGCGAGGTCATGATCACACGGTCGCGCCTTGAAGCCGAGTTGAACCAGCTCCGCGGCTCGCTCAACGATCTGAGTGGAAACTTGAACCGTTTGCGCGCCCAGTTGCGCGACGTGGAACTGCATTCCGAGACACAGATGCAGTCACGGTTGCAACAGGCCAAGGAAGCCCAGCTTGGCTTCGATCCCCTGGAGTTTGACCGGTTTACGCGGGTGCAGGAGTTGACCCGCATGATGGCTGAGTCAGTCAACGACGTTGCGACGGTGCAGCGCACCTTGCAGCGCACCGTTGAAGCGACCGAGGATGACCTGATTGCCCAGGCGCGCCAGACCCGGGAATTGCAGCGCGACCTGCTGCGTACCCGCATGGTGGAGTTTGAAGGCATTTCCGAGCGGCTGTACCGCGTGGTGCGCCAGGCCTCCAAAGAGTCCGGCAAGCAAGTGAGGCTGGACTTGCAGGGTGGTACGATCGAGATGGACCGCGGCATGCTGGACCGCATGACGCCCGCCTTTGAGCATTTGCTGCGTAATTGCGTGGCACACGGGATCGAAGACCCGCAGACGCGTGTTGGAGACGGCAAGGATCCCAACGGGCTCATCACCGTCCGTTTGCAGCAGTCTGGCAATGACGTATCAGTTGAATTCCGTGATGATGGCGCGGGCCTGAATCTGCCGCGTATTCGGGAGAAGGCGCTCGCCTCCGGTTTGATCGCCGAGGGGCAGGAAATGGGTGACGATGAAGCCGCCAATCTGATTTTCATGCCTGGATTCAGCACAGCTGCGCAAATCACCGAACTGGCCGGCCGGGGCATCGGCATGGATGTGGTTCGCTCCGAGGTCAATGCGCTGGGCGGCAGGATTGAAACCAGTACCGTCGCAGGTCAGGGCACAAACTTCAAGCTGTTGTTGCCTTTGACCACAGCGGTGACGCAGGTGGTCATGTTGCGTACCGGAAGCTCCTCCGTAGGGGTGCCCGCCAACGTCGTTGAAACCGTGCGACGCATTTCGGGCAAAGATCTGCAGCAGGCCTATAACTCTGGCGTGATTGACGTCGCAGGCGAGCCTGTGCCGTTTTTCTGGTCGGGCGCGCTGCTGCAGGCTTCACGTCTGAGCAGCGAACCGCAAGGCAAGACCTCCCCCGTGGTTATTTTCCGAAGCGCGGCGCAGCGTCTGGCCTTGCACGTCGACGAGGTGCTGGGAACCCAGGAGGTCGTGGTTAAAAATCTGGGGCCGCAGTTGTCGCGGCTCCCTGGCCTGGCAGGCATGTCGGTGCTGGCATCGGGTGCGGTGGTGCTGATCTACAACCCGGTGGCTTTGGCTACGGTGTATGGCCAGCAAGCCCGGGCATGGAGTTCGGACAGCGCCGAACCGCACATGCTGGAGCAGCAAGCTTCCACCGATTCCTCGGGAGTTGCCCTTTCCGCCTTCCCGGCCCCACCTGCGGCGACGCCGCAAATTCCGCTGATTCTGGTGGTCGATGATTCCATCACCGTGCGCCGTGTGACGCAGCGTCTGCTGCAGCGTGAGGGTTACCGCGTTTCGATGGCGGCGGATGGTCTGCAGGCGCTCGAGCGGTTGCAGGAAGAGCGGCCGACGCTGGTGTTGTCGGACATTGAAATGCCGCGTATGGATGGCTTTGACCTCGTGCGCAACATCCGGGGGGACGTTCGCTTGAGCAGTCTGCCGGTCATCATGATCACCTCGCGGATTGCCGAAAAACACCGGGAGCACGCCACCGAGCTTGGCGTAGACCATTACCTTGGCAAGCCTTACAACGAAGACGAGTTGCTGAGCCTGATCAGGCACTATTGCGCCATCGAGGCCGCGGCTTAGGTGAAAAGGCCAACTTGCCCTTTGGTGACCCCGTAAGTTTGCTATAAAAAATATAGCAAAAGTACCTTATCCCGTTTTTGCAACACACGCGTAGCGTTGGAGAGTGAGCGCTCGCGCTTCGGCATGTTGCACCATCGGTTCGGGATAGTTTGCACCCAGCTTGACGCCTGCAGCGGCCAGTTCCAGAGAGGTGGCCAACCAGGGCGCATGCAGTGCTTTGCTGGACAGGCCAGCCAGTTGCGGCAGGTACCGCCGGATAAATTTCCCGTCGGAATCGAACTTTTCACTTTGACTGACAGGATTGAAAATCCTGAAATAGGGCTGGGCGTCACAACCGCTGCTGGATGCCCATTGCCATCCACCATTGTTGGATGCCAGGTCGAAGTCGTTGAGCTGCTCTGCAAAGTAGCGTTCGCCCCATCGCCAGTCCACCCCCAGGTCTTTGACCAGAAAGCTGGCGGTCACCATGCGCAGGCGGTTGTGCATATAGCCGGTCTGGTTGATCTGGGCCATCGCGGCATCGACCAGGGGATAACCGGTTTTTCCATGGCACCAGGCCATGAATACCTCTTGCGCCCGAGGGCCTTGTTCCCACTCAATGGCGTCGTACGCGGGCTTGAAGCTGGCCGAAGCTGCATGCGGAAAGTTGCTCAGAATCTGCGCGTAAAAGTCCCGCCAGATCAACTCGCTGAGCCAAACTCCGGCGCCTTCACTGCCTTGGGTGTGCTGGCGCCAGGCATTGCCAGCCAATTGGCGAATGGAAACCGTACCAAACCGCAAATGGACGCCAAGGTAGCTTGGCCCTTTCACGGCCGGAAAGTTGCGCGTGGCATGGTATTGGTCCATGCGCGAGGCAAAGTCATCCAGCAACTGCCTGCCGCCGATGCTGCCGGTGGGAATCTTCAACTCGGCAAGGTTGCTTTGCCTGAACCCAATGTCGCTCAGAGAAGGGATCCTGGCATGACGGCCTGGGGGCGCCGGGGCGAGCGCCTGGCCGTACTGACTGACGGGATAGGCCTGGAGGTAGTAACTGTCAACTTTTTTAAGCCAGGCATTTTTATACGGGGTGAACACGCTGTATGGCTTGCTGCCCTGGGTCAGTAGCTCTTTGCGCTCAAAGATCACATGGTCCTTGAATGTATGAAAAGCCTTGCCGGCTTTCGCCAGGAGGGTGCCGACCCGTGCGTCGCGCGCCAGCGCCATGGGTTCGTCGTCATGATTGGCAAACACCGCATCGACCGCCAGTGCCGATGCCAGGGTTTGCAATGCCTGATCGGCCCAGGCATGCTCGACCAGGAGTCGGGCACCGTCAACGCCGTGCGCGGCGGCCAGACGCTGCACTTGCGTATCCAGATCCTTCAAGGATTCGAGGATGAAGTCAACGCGACGGTCCGTGCGTGGAAGTGATTCCAGAATTTCCCGGTCCAGAACAAACGCGCAAAAAACCTGATGGCACGACTTGAGCGCGTGGTACAGGGCAGCATTGTCATCAACGCGCAGATCGCGCCTGAACCACATCAGACCGGTTTGGTATGGCTTGGGCATAGCTTTGGGACACCTTTTCAGTGCACCATTTTGCACAGGTTCGGATGGCCTGCCGGCATGGTGTCCAAACAGTTTTATTCCCGCTGTGGCCAGCTATGCGTAAAATCACGCCATGGCCATGGACTCTGCACCGATCAATCTGACGCACCACTTTTTGATTGCCATGCCGGGGCTGGACGACGAAGCTTTTGCCAAGAGCGTTGTCTATATGTGTGAACACAGCGACCGGGGAGCTCTCGGACTGGTGATCAACAAGCCCAGCGATATCAACCTGCAAAACCTCTTTGACAAGGTGTCGCTGCCTTTGCGCCGCAATGACCTGACGGAGTCGCCCGTCTTTCAGGGCGGCCCGGTGCAGACTGAACGCGGTTTCGTTCTTCACGAGTGCATGCTTGCAGGCAACGAATCGGTGTATGCCTCAACGATGACCATCCCCGGGGGGCTGGAGATGACCACTTCCAAGGACGTGCTTGAGGCCTTGTCCACCGGTGCCGGACCTCGCAAAGTGTTCGTTTCGCTGGGCTACTCGGCTTGGGGAGAAGGACAACTGGAGTCCGAGATCTCTGACAACAGCTGGCTGACCGTGGAAGCTGATCTGTCACTGATTTTCGACACCCCGGTCGAACAGCGTTACGACAAGGCCCTGATGCTTCTCGGATTGCAAAGCTGGATGTTGTCGCCCGAGGCCGGACACGCATGAGTGTTGTGGCGCCGCCTGCCATGGTCCCCGAGCCGCAAACATTTTTAGCTTTTGATTTTGGCCTCAAACGTACCGGTGTGGCCACCGGCAATCGCCTGACACGTACGGCCACTCCGCAAGGCACCATTGCTGCCACGGGCAATGCGCGCTTTGTGGCCGTTTCGCTCAGGGTCAGGCAATGGGAGCCTGACGCACTGGTGGTCGGCGTCCCCTTTCATCCGGACGGCGCCAGCCACGACAACACGGAACGCGCCAGAAAGTTTGCCCGCCAGCTCCGCGGGCGGCTGGGTCTGCAGGTGTTTGAGGTTGACGAGCGGTACAGCACCACCGAAGCACTGTCGCAGGGCGCGCCGGATGCCGATGCGGCATCTGCCTGCATAATCCTTGAGCAGTTTTTAAGGAGTCTTCCATGAGCATTGGAAAAATGTCTCACACGGGCCGGGTGTTGTCATGGGGCGCGAGGGCGCTGCCATGACCAACCTGACACTTGACGCCGAGGCGCTGTACCACGAGCTCCTGCGCAGCATGCAGCAATTGCTGGCGAGCTACACCCAAGCTCCCAGGCTTGTGGGCGTCGCATCCGGCGGGGTTTGGCTTGCCGAGCGTTTGCGCGGCGATCTGATGCTTCAGGAAGAGGCCGGGACGCTTTCATCGGCCATGCACAGAGATGATTTTTCGCGCCGTGGACTTTCGGCAAGCGGTCAGACCGTGCTGCCTTTTGATGTCAATGGTGCGCACCTGATCGTGCTGGACGATGTACTCTATACAGGCCGCACCATACGGGCTGTTCTTAATGAGTTGTTTGACTATGGCCGGCCGGCCAGTGTCAGATTGGTGGTACTGGTGGACCGGGGTGGGCGCGAGCTGCCGATTCAGCCCGATTTTGCGGCTGCCCGGGTTGCGCTGCCCGCGTCCCAATCCCTTGCCCTGGCGCGCGATGCCGAGGGTCATTTCAGCTTTCAGGTTCAGGAGGTCACAACATGAACCCCTGGTTGACTACCCCCTGCCTGTTGCGGAAAGGATGACTGTGCTCTACCGACGAAACCCGCAGTTCAACAAGAATGGCGAACTGATTCATCTTCTGTCCATCGAAGGCTTGCCCAAGGCGACATTGACCCATATTCTGGACACTGCAGGGAATTTTGTCAGTGTCAGCGACCGTGAAGTGAAGAAAGTACCGCTGCTGCGCGGCAAAAGCGTGTTCAACCTCTTCTTCGAGAACTCCACGCGCACGCGCACGACGTTCGAAATCGCTGCCACCCGGCTTTCTGCGGACGTGATCAATCTGGACATCGCACGCTCATCGGCTTCCAAGGGCGAGTCCTTGCTTGACACCATCTCCAACCTCAGCGCCATGGCAGCTGACCTCTTCGTGGTTCGTCATGGCGAATCCGGAGCGCCTTACCTGATTGCGCAGCACGTTGCGCCCCATGTGCATGTCATCAACGCTGGCGATGGCAGGCATGCCCATCCGACCCAGGGCTTGCTCGACATGTTCACCATTCGTCACTACAAGAAGGACTTCAGTCAGTTGACCGTGGCGATTGTGGGAGATGTTTTGCACTCGCGTGTTGCCCGCTCGGACATTCATGCACTGACCACTCTCGGATGTCCTGAAGTGCGCGTGGTCGGCCCCAAGACGCTGGTGCCGGGTGACATGGCCCAAATGGGCGTGCGCGTCTGTCATACCCTTGAAGAGGGGATCAAAGGCGCCGACGTGATCATCATGCTTCGGCTCCAGAACGAGCGGATGTCCGGTGCCCTGTTGCCAAGCAGTCAGGAGTTCTTCAAGAGTTTCGGGTTGACCAATGAAAAACTCCAACTCGCCAAACCCGACGCGATCGTCATGCATCCCGGACCCATCAACCGGGGCGTCGAAATCGATTCGGCGGTGGTGGACGGATCGCAAAGCGTGATCCTGCCGCAAGTGACATTTGGCATCGCTGTGCGCATGGCGGTGATGAGCATTGTTGCGGGGAATGAAGCATGAGTGTCAGCTCCCACGCTTGTCGCTTCGTGTACTGCGCTGCCCCCCGGGGGGGCGCTGCGCCTGCGGCCCGGCCAAGCCGGTTCCGCAGCCCCGGCTGGTCTGAGAGATGCCCTCCCGCTTGTCAGCTTACGCGCTGTGGAGACGCCATATGAAGATCCTTATCAAGAATGGCCGCGTCATTGATCCTGCCTCTGGCCTCGATGATGTTGGCGATGTGGCCATTGCAGCCGGTCGCATCGTGTCACTGAAAAACACGCCGCCTGATTTCTCGCCGAACCGGACTGTTGATGCCACTGGCTGCGTCGTTGCCCCTGGGCTGATTGATCTTGCTGCGCGTCTGCGGGAACCCGGCCATGAGCACGAAGGGATGCTTGAAAGCGAGCTGGCAGCCGCTGTGGCAGGGGGGGTAACCAGCCTGGTTTGCCCGCCCGACACTGACCCCGTACTCGATGAACCCGGATTGGTCGAGATGCTGAAGTTTCGAGCCGAGAAGTTGCATCAATCGCGGGTGTTTCCGCTTGGAGCATTGACGCGAGCGTTAGAGGGCCAGTCACTCACCGAAATGGTCGAGCTTACCGAAGCCGGTTGTGTGGGATTTAGCCAGGCAGATGTTCCGATGGGCAACACCCTGGTGTTGCTGCGCGCTTTGCAATACGCGGCCAGTTTCGGCTACACCGTCTGGTTACGCCCCCAGGATGGCTGCCTTGGCGGTGGCGTCGCCGCCAGCGGTGCCCTGGCAACCCGTCTCGGCTTGAGTGGTGTGCCGGTCATTGCGGAGACCATTGCCTTGCATACCATTTTCGAGCTGATGCGCGCGACAGGGGCACGCGTGCACATCTGCCGCATCAGCAGTGCCGCCGGGGTGGCGCTGCTGGAGCGGGCCAAGGCTGAAGGACTGGATGTGACGGCAGATGTCAGCATCAACAGCCTGCACCTGACGGACATGGACATCGGGTATTTTGACAGCCGCATGCGCCTGAACCCACCGCTGCGCCAGCAACGCGACCGCGATGCCCTGCGTCAGGCGCTGGCAGACGGCATCATCGATGCGCTGGTCTCGGATCACACGCCGGTGGAGGCGGACGCCAAAACCTTGCCTTTTGCGGAGGCTGAGCCGGGGGCTACAGGGCTGGAGCTGTTGCTGGGCCTGGCGTGCAAGTGGGGGCAGGACAGCGGTGTGGGCCTGGCCCGCGCCCTGGCCACCCTGACCACGGGGCCTGCGCAGGTGCTTGGCAGCACGCTCGGTACGCTTCAGGCCAGCGCCGGGCAACTGGTCAAGGGCGGCGTCGCGGACATCTGTGTTTTCGATACACAGTCCGAGTGGACGGTTCAAACCGATGCGCTGCGCAGTCAGGGCAAACACACGCCCTTCTCCGGGTACCAGCTGCCGGCTCGTGTGCGGTGCACTCTGGTGGCTGGGCAACTCGCCTACGAAGCTTAGTGTTCTGTGGCGCAGTTACGGTGATGCAATTTCATATCGCCTTTATTGGTGCGATGGGACGCTAAGGCCATGCAACAAGCGAGGGCCGTCTGGCGGCTGCTGTGGGC
The DNA here is from genome assembly GCA_021731285.1 of Polaromonas sp. Taxonomy (GTDB): domain Bacteria; phylum Pseudomonadota; class Gammaproteobacteria; order Burkholderiales; family Burkholderiaceae_C; genus Polaromonas. The sequence continues at coordinate 18,419 of JAKFXR010000008.1, forward strand.
TTTGATGCACATTTGCGGCGGGATGTGGACCATCGTGACGCTGTTTCCGAGACTCGGGCAACAGGACAGGGAGGCACGTGTTCATGCCTGGGCGCAGGCCATGTTGCAGGGCGTCGGCATTGAACTTTCCATCAGGGGTTTGCCGGTGACCAGTGGACCAGCGCTGTTGGTGGCCAATCACCTTTCCTGGCTGGATATTGTGGTGATGCACGCCTCCCGCTACTGCCGCTTTGTCTCCAAATCCGACATCAAACACTGGCCCCTGGTCGGCACGCTGGCCGCGGGGGCCGGTACCCTGTATATCGAAAGGGAGTCCAGGCGTGATGCCCATCGTGTGGTGCACCAGATGGCCGAGCGCCTGCAGCTCGGGGAGGTACTCGCAGTGTTTCCCGAGGGCACCACGGGCGATGGCATCACGCTCAAGCCGTTTCATGCCAATTTGTTGCAGGCCGCCATCTCGGTGAACGCGCCTGTTCAACCGATAGCGCTGCGTTTTGTGGATGCGGCCACCGGAGAAATCTGTTTCGCACCGCGTTATATCGATGACGATTCCATCTTCGTCTCCATCTGGGAAACCCTGTGCGTTCCCAGACTTCGTGCCGACGTTGTTTTTGGTGAATCCCAGCATTGCCAGGGTCGGGACCGACGCAGCTGGGCTGCAGATCTGCAGCGTGAAGTTGACGTCCTGCGCAGCAAGCTGAGCTGAGCTGAGCTGAGCTGAGTTGAGCTGAGTTGAGCTGAGTTGAGCTGAGTTGAGCTGAGTTGAGTTGAGTTGAGTTGAGTTGAGCTGGCGTCCCGCTATCCCGGAGGGAAAGTCACCACGTGATCGACCTCTGCGCGGATGCCAATCCATTCTCCAATGGCATGGTCGTGATGGGAGGGTACATGGGCCATCACTGTTTCACCGCTTTGCAATTGCAGCGTGTATAAAAACTCGGAACCGCGAAAGGTCTTGCGCAATATTTGCGCTTTCACCGGCGCTGCATCGTCATGGACGATATCGTCGGCCCGCAGCAACACATCGCAAAGACCTTCTGTGTAGGCGTCAGGAAGCGGGCATTCGCGAATGTCGCGCAAATCCCCCAGCGCCGTGTGCACCATCATGTTGTCGCCTTCCTGCACAATCCTGGCGCGGGTGAACACGCCATGTCCGATAAAGTCGGCCACAAAACGGGTTGCCGGACGGTGGTAGAGCTCGTAGGCGTCGTCCCACTGATGCAGCCGCCCTTCGTGCATGACGCCAATGCGGTCACCAATAGCGAAGGCTTCGAACTGGTCGTGGGTGACAAACAAAGCGGTGGCGCCGGCCTGCTTCAGGATGGCGCGCACTTCATGGGCGAGGCGTTCGCGCAGATCGACGTCCAGATTCGAGAAAGGTTCGTCCAGCAGGAGCAGACGGGGACGCGGTGCCAGCGCCCTGGCCAGTGCCACCCGTTGTTGCTGGCCGCCAGACAATTCATGCGGATACCGCTTGCGCACATTGCTCAGACCGACCAGGTCCAGGACTTCAGCCACGCGCTGCGTGCGCTGCGCATGGTCAAGGTGCATCAGTCCGAAGCCGACGTTGTGCCCGACGTCGAGGTGGGGGAACAGGGCATAGTCCTGAAACACCATGCCAACGCGCCGCTGTTCTGCGGGAATATGGGTGGTGCTGCTGCTGACCGTCTCGCGCTCCAGCAGGATGCTTCCGGATTTGGCGCGCTCCAGACCGGCCACCGCACGCAACAAGGTGGTTTTGCCGCAGCCTGAGGGGCCGATCAGCACACCGATCTCTCCGGCCGGCAATCCCATCGAGACGCCGTTGACCGCGGCATGGGAGCGACCTTGATAGTGCACGACCAGTTGGGAAAGGTCTAAAAACATGCCTCGTATTGTAGATGCTTACAATTCTCATTTGCACTGACCTTTGTCGACCCTTTCCGCGCCTCGGCATTTGGACGGGTTCGGCCCTGCATTTTGTTTCTCCTGGATCTCATGTTGCGTCGTTCTATTTCATCGGCTTTCCTGCTTTTGTTGATGGCCGTGCTCACCCTGCCGGTACTCACCGTCATGTTTTCATGGCTTGAGTTCAACGCGCAGTCCATGGACATTCTTCAGCAGCTGTTGCAGACGGTCCTGCCCGACTACATCTTGACGTCTGTCTTTTTATGTGTGGCGGTAGCCGCTGGTGTGGCCGCGGTCGGAACGGTGACCGCTTGTGTTGTCACCCTGTTCGAATTTCCAGGACGCAAACTTCTCTCGTGGGCGCTGTTGCTGCCGCTGGCCATGCCAGCCTATGTTGTGGCCTATGCCTACACTGATTTCTTGCAATATGCGGGACCACTGCAGAGCTGGATGCGCGAGACTTTTGATCTCCAGGGAAGGCTTTTGCCGGAAGTGCGCAGCATTGGGGGCGCGATATGCGTATTTACCTTCTCGCTCTATCCTTACGTGTATTTGCTGGCCCGTACCGCGCTTTCCGAGCGTGCGGTGCATTTGATGGAGGCCGCCCGTTTGCTGGGCGCACCGTTGTCCCGCCGGATCCGCGAGGTTGCGCTGCCTTTGGCCAGACCCGCTGTCGCCGCAGGCGTGGCACTGGCACTCATGGAAACTCTCGCAGATTTTGGTGTGGCGAGTTATTTTGGCATCCAGACATTTACAGCCGGGATCTACAAAGCATGGCTTGCGATGGACAACCGCCTTGCGGCGGCGCAACTGGCGACGGTGTTGCTGGTGGTGGTGGGCGTTCTTCTCAAGATTGAAAATCACGCCCAAAAACGCATGCGTTTCGTCGGCAACCGCGGCGGCGGAGCCGGGGCGGCTGACGCGGTGCCAGCACCGCTGGCTGGTCGGCAAGCCCTTGTAGCCTGGACGGTGTGCGCTTTGCCCATCGGGTTGGGGTTTGTCTTGCCGGTGATGTTCATGCTCAGGCCGCTGATCGCCAGCTGGGGTGAGCTGCCATGGACGGAGTTTGTACGCTGGTCATTGAACAGCGTTGGCCTTGCCGGGGTGAGCGCTGTGCTTGCGGCTGCCGTGGCTTTTGGCCTCGCGTTCGCGATGCGCCGCCAGCCTCACGCCCTCACGCGGGCCGCCGTCCAGCTTGCCAGTGTGGGTTATGCGGTGCCCGGTGCCGTCATCGTGGTGGGACTGCTGTTGCCGGTGGGCTGGTTGCAGGCGGCCTTCCCGCAAACCGCCGCGGGTTACTGGATCACAGCGACCGCGCTTGGAATTGTCTGGGCCTACCTCGTGCGTTTTACCGCTGTGGCGCTTCAGTCGGTACAAAGTGGTTACTCCCGCATCCCCGCCAGTTTTGACGACAGCGCGCGCATGCTGGGCGCGACGGGTCTTGCCTTGCTCACCAGGGTGCACTGGCCACTGCTCAAGCGGTCGGTGGGTGTGGCCGCTTTGCTGGTTTTTGTCGACGTCATGAAGGAGCTGCCCGCGACGCTCGTTTTACGGCCCTTTAACAGCGACACGCTTGCCGTGGTGACCTATCAGCTTGCGCGCGACGAAAGACTGGGTGAGGCGGCGCTGCCCGCGCTTGCGCTGGTCGTGGTAGGCCTGCTCCCGGTCCTCCTCCTGGCGCGGACCCTGCGAACAGGCGACTACGCAAAGCCAAAGTCTCAATAACGGGGAGCCCTGTTGCGCGCAGGTGTAAGCGTGTACCTACGAGCTTCAAATGCGGGGGCCTACGGGCGACAAGCAGACACCTGATTAATGTTTGGATTCGTGCAAAAACTCCCATGTGCCCGGCCTGGTCGCCGGGTGATACAGAGCTTGTTGCAACTCAAAACCATGTCAAGGAGTCACCATGAAATCGAAGTTGATCATGCTCACGCTTGCCGTTTCCTGTGCCTTTACAGGCCATGCATTTGCGATGACCAAGGAAGACTATAAAACCCAGAAAGACCGCGTCGCTGCGGAGTACAAGGCCAGCCGGGACAAGTGCGCTTCCTTGACCGCAAATGCCAGGGATGTCTGCCAGGTGGAGGCCAAAGCTGCCGAGAAGGTGGCCAAAGCCGACCTGGAAGCCCAGTACAAGCCCAGCCCCCGCAATGATCTGAAACTGCGGGAGGCCCGGGCTGAGGGCAGCTACGACGTAGCGAAAGAAAAATGCGACGATCTGGCTGGTAATGCCAAGGACGTTTGTGTCAAGGAGGCCAAGGCTGCGCGGGCGTCTGCGAAGGCCGATGCCAAAGTAGCCAAAGCCAGCGCCGATTCAAAAGACAAGGGCGGCAATGTCGCCGGCGCCAGGAAAGAAGCCGCCGAAGAAAAAAGTGAAGCGCAATACAAGGTTGCGAAAGAGCGGTGTGACGCCCTGTCAGGCAATGCCAAAGACAGCTGCGAAAAGGATGCCAAGGCAAAGTTTGGCATGAAGTAAACATTCGCGGCGCTGTGTCGCTTGAAGTTCAACAATCCCGCCCGGCCCCGTCGTGCGGGCTTTTTGCCGTCTGGCACGGCAAAAAGACCTGCAGACGCTTGAAGTCCGGGAACTGCTTAAAATAGCGGCACTTCAAGGACGAACGCATGCACATTGACAAAGAACTCGATACCCGTGGGCTGAACTGCCCCTTGCCCATCCTGAAAGCAAAAAAGGCTCTGGCCGAGATGGTCAGCGGGCAGTTGTTGCGGGTTGTCTCCACCGACTCAGGGTCGACACGTGACTTTCTGGCCTTTGCGAAGCAAACAGGAAACGAACTGGTAGATCAGCAGAGTGAAGGTGGCGACTTCATCCACGTGCTCAAGCGACGCTGAGCGTCAGGAAATCCGGAGGTCTTTCAGGTAGGCACGAAAGTGCTCGCCGATCTCGGGGTGTGCCAATGCGAGCTCAACCGTCGCCTCCAGAAAACCTTCCTTGCTGCCGCAGTCATAGCGCTTGCCACTGTAGAGAAAGGCATACACGCTTTCCTCACTCATCAGACCCGCAATGCCGTCAGTCAGCTGAATCTCGCCGCCCACGCCTGTGGCCTGTTGCCGGATGTGTTTGAATACTTTTGGCGTCAGGATGTAGCGTCCCGCCACACCCATGCGTGAAGGCGCCACTTCCGGGGCAGGTTTCTCAACCATGGCAGTCACCTTCATCAGACGGTCACTGACCGGCTCGGTGGCAACGATGCCGTAGCGCCGTGTGTGGGCAAGCGGTACTTCCTGCACCGCCAGGAGTGATTGCTGCACTTCTTCAAAGCGGGCAGCCATCTGGGCGAGCACAGGGGGCGTGCCCACCATCAGGTCGTCCGCCAGCAGCACGGCAAACGCCTCATTGCCGACCAGGTGCTCGGCACACAACACAGCATGGCCCAAGCCGAGAGAGCGGGGCTGGCGCACATAGGAGAAGTCCATGTCCCCGGGCTGTACCGAACGGACCAGCGCCAGCAACTCATGCTTGGCTGCTGCCTGCAACTCTGCTTCAAGTTCGTAGGCCGTATCAAAGTGGTCTTCAATGGCACGCTTGTTGCGTCCCGTGACAAAGATCATGTGCCGTATGCCGGCGGCATACGCCTCCTCCACGGCATATTGAATCAGGGGCTTGTCCACGACAGGCAACATCTCCTTTGGCTGGGCTTTGGTGGCAGGTAAAAACCGCGTTCCAAGTCCTGCGACGGGGAAAACCGCCTTGGTTAAAGTTGTGACTTTTGTCATCGACATAGGGGGGGAATAAGGATAAAGTGTTGCGTTGTTGAGACAGAATTACCGCAACTGCAAAACAATAACTTGGCGTCTGAACGCGGCGAAACAAGGGGATTCATGGATATCTTACTTCTTGACGCATTGGTGCCGGAGGCCATGGCCTGGCTGGAGACCCGACACACGGTGCAGTATCGCCCCGAACTGGCAGACGACCTCACGGTCCTGCGCAAAGCCGCGTACAAGACCCGCGGCATCGTTTTCCCCCGTCAAACAGTCGTCACGCGCGATTTCCTCGATTTCCTGCCCAAGCTCAAGGCCGTCGGCCGGTTGCATGTCGGCACTGACAACACTGATCTGGAAGCCTGCAACGAGCGCGGAATCAAGGTGATTCACGCCAGCAGCGCCAACGTGCGCTCCAACGCAGAATACCTGCTGAGCAGTTTGTTGCTGCTGTACCGGCGCGGTGTCGTGTCGGCACTGATGGGGCGGCGTCACCCCACGGCACAGATGGGCCGGGAGCTTCACGGCAGCACGGTTGGCATCCTGGGTCTGGCCCCAACCGCCCATACCCTGGCAGGCATGCTGACGGGTCTGGGTGTGCGGCTGATTGGGTATGACCCGGCGGTGCACCACACAGCCCCGATCTGGGAGCGTTTGCGCATTCAGCCTGTGACCCTGACCGAACTGGTCAGCGAGTCCGATGCGGTGTCGGTGCAGATGTTGTACGCCACCCGCTTTCGCGGCTTCGTCAACGAAAAACTGCTGGCAGCTTGCAAGCGCGGTCAGCTGTGGGTAGGCATCAGCCGTAGCGCGCTCTTCGATGAGAAAGCCTTGGCCGCCGCCTTGTGTGACGGCCGTATCGAGGCCTGTATTCTGGATGGCGCAGAGGATAATTTCACCGGAGAGACTTCGCCCGTGAATGGGCTGAAGAACCTGTTTATCACTCCGCGCCTCGGTTCACATACCCGTGAAGCCAGACTGCGCTCCAGCTGGTATGTGGCGCATCGCATGCATGAAGCCATCACCGCAGAGCAGCGCGGCGTCGACTATGTGGCCAGTGCGCCCATGGACATGGATTTGCCAGGCGCAGGCGCGGGCGCAGGGCCAGGCTCGCAGTGGGCAGAGCCTGACTTCATGATCCGCTAAGGCCAAGACCTTCGGTGACGGCGCTCAAGCCAGCCGGATCAGCTGTTCCCGGATTTTTTCAAGCGTGGCCGTGAAATCGATCAGACGCTTGCGTTCCTGCTCCAGCACCGCAGGCGGCACTTTGCTCACAAAGGCTCCATTGGCCAGCTTGGCCTGAACCTTCACCAACTCACCCTCCAGCCTGGCGGCTTCCTTGCCCAGCCGCACCTTTTCGGCAGCCACGTCCACTTCCATATGCAGGCAAATACGCGCCTGGCCAACCACCGCCACGGGCGCTGCCTGAGCCGCCGCAGACCAACTTGCATCGTTGTCGAAAACCTTGACTTCGCTGAGCTTGGCCAGTGACTTGAGTACAGGGGCAACCGCCTGCATGAAACCCGTGTCCCCCACCACAAACAGCGGCAGCCTTGTGGCTGGCGACACCTTCATCTCGCCGCGCAGCACGCGTGAGGCATCGACCAGTGTTTTGAGTTTGGTAATGTGGGCCTCGGCGACCTCATCTATTTTTTCCAGCTGGCTTTGGGGATAGGCGGCTTGGCCAATCAGCTCCACTTTTTTGTTGCCGGCAACCAACGAGACTTTTTGCCAGAGTTCTTCGGTGATGAAGGGAATCAAGGGATGGGCCAGACGCAAAATGCCTTCCAGCGTACGGATCAGGGTGCGGCGCGTGGCGCGCTGCTCGGCCGGAGTCCCGGTCTGGATCTGCACCTTGGCGATTTCCAGGTACCAGTCGCAAAACTCGTCCCATACGAACTGGTAAATGCTGCTGGCTACGTTGTCCAGGCGGTAGTCGGCAAAGCCTTTTGCGACGTCGGCTTCGACGCGCTGCATGGTCGATGAAATCCAGCGATCGGCCTGCGAAAACGTCAGGTAGTTGTGAAACTCGCCGCCGGGCGCGCATTGCGCCTTGGTGTGTTCCGCCAGACCGCAGTCCTGGCCTTCGCAGTTCATCAAGGTGAAACGCGTGGCGTTCCAGAGCTTGTTGCAGAAGTTGCGGTAGCCTTCGCAGCGCTTGCTGTCAAAGTTGATGCTGCGGCCCAGGCTGGCCAGCGAGGCAAAGGTAAAACGCAGCGCGTCAGCGCCGTAGGCCGGGATGCCAGCCGGAAATTCCTTCTCCGTGTTCTTGCGCACCTGCGGCGCGGTCTCGGGTTTGCGCAGGCCCTGCGAGCGCTTGTCCAGCAGGGGCGCCAGTTCAATACCGTCAATCAGGTCTACCGGGTCCAGCACATTGCCTTCAGACTTGCTCATTTTCTTGCCCTGCGCGTCTTTCACCAGTCCGTGGATGTAGACGTGGTGGAAGGGCACCTGACCGGTGAAATGCGTGGTCATCATGATCATCCGGGCGACCCAGAAGAAGATGATGTCGTAGCCGGTCACCAGCACGCTGGAAGGCAGGAAGAGATCGAGTTCTTTGGTTTTCTCAGGCCACCCGAGGGACGAGAAGGGCACCAGCGCCGATGAGTACCAGGTGTCGAGCACGTCGGGGTCGCGCGTGAGTATCTTGCCAGGTGCCTGAGCCTGCGCAGCGGCTTCGTTTTCAGCGACGTAGACCTTGCCGTCTTCGTCGTACCAGGCGGGAATCTGGTGGCCCCACCATAGCTGGCGTGAGATGCACCAGTCCTGGATGTTGCCCATCCACTGGTTGTAGGTGTTGACCCACTGCTCGGGCACAAACTTGACCGCGCCGCTGTCCACCACGTCTATGGCCTTTTGCGCGATTGATTTGCCCGCGGGGTCCTTCTCGCTGACCGTGGTCATCGCGACAAACCACTGGTCGGTCAGCATGGGTTCGATCACCTGGCCCGTGCGGGCGCAGCGCGGCACCATGAGCTTGTGTTTCTTGACCTCGGCCAGCAAGCCGAGCGCTTCCAGGTCGGCGACCACTGCCTTGCGCGCTACGAATCGGTCCATGCCCCGGTATTTTTCAGGCGCGTTGTCATTGATGGCGGCGTCCAGCGTGAGCACGCCAACCATCGGCAACTGATGGCGCTGGCCGACGGCGTAGTCGTTGGTGTCATGTGCCGGCGTGACCTTGACCACGCCGGTGCCAAAGTCCTTGTCCACATAGTCGTCGGCGATGACCGGAATGTCACGGTCGCACAGCGGCAGCTTCACGAGCTTGCCGATCAGGTGCTTGTAGCGCTCATCCTCAGGGTGGACCATGACCGCCACGTCGCCCAGCATGGTCTCCGGCCGCGTCGTCGCCACCGTGAGCGAGCCTGAACCGTCGGCCAGCGGGTAGCGGATATGCCAGAGGAAACCGTCTTCCTCTTCGCTCTCGACTTCCAGGTCTGACACGGCGGACTTGAGAATCGGGTCCCAGTTGACCAGGCGCTTGCCGCGGTAAATCAGGCCTTGTTCATACAGCTGCACAAAGGTCGATGTGACCACCCCGGACATCCTGGGGTCCATGGTGAAGTACTCGTGCTTCCAGGCTACCGAGTCGCCCATACGGCGCATCTGGCGCGTGATGGTCGTGCCGGATTCTTCCTTCCACTCCCACACCTTCTCTGCAAATTTTTCGCGGCCCAGGTCGTGGCGGCTTTTGCCCTCTCCTTGCAGTTTGCGTTCCACCACGATCTGGGTCGCAATGCCGGCGTGGTCGGTACCGGGCACCCACAGCGTGTTGTGGCCGCGCATGCGGTGGTAGCGCGTGAGCGAGTCCATGATGGTCTGGTTGAATGCGTGGCCCATGTGGAGCGTGCCGGTCACATTGGGTGGTGGCAGCTGGATGGAAAATGAAGGCTTCGCTGCATCCAGGCTTGGCTCGTACAGGCCGTTCTGCTCCCACACCGGGCTCCAGTGGCTTTCAATGGCGGCCGGTTCGAAGGACTTGGCCAGGCTGTCCAGCCCGGGCGTGGGGACGGAAACCCGCGCAGCAGAAGCGTCAGCAGCAGGATGGGCGGGCGTGGGTTTGGCAGAGTCGGTCATGGAGGGCAATGAAAAACGGCATCTGGTGAGATGCCGCTGGGTGGAGACAGTTGCCCCGATTTTATTCGACCCTGACCGGTCTTAGCTTGATTCAGCGGACAGGGCCGCTTCAACGCAGGCCCGCAGCACCCGGGTGTCGCCGATCTGGTTGGCCAGAATCAGGATCAGGCGGGCGTTGAGCTGCCCGGATTGCTCCTGGCTCAGGCCTTGATGGGCGTCGAGCAGGCACTCGTAAAACGCATCGGCGTCCTGGAAATTCGGTGCGGTCTTGATGGCAGCTTGGGTTTTCATGGCGTTTCTTTCCGGCTTTAGCGCAGGCCCAGGGTTTTTTCAACGGCGGCGACCAATTGGCCATCCACGGACTCGCCAGTGGCGGACAGGTAGCCGTCGGGCCGCACGAGGGCCCAGGCGTGGCCAAACACATGGCAGGCGCCCTGCAAATGGCCGGTGCCCTGGACATTGATGTCGCGCACATGTTCGCGGGCCTGCGTGCGCTCGTCCGGGCCCAGCACCTGCACGTTGCGCACCGGGGCGAGTTGTGCGAGCTGCCGCAGGCGCTCCAGGCTGGCGGCCGTCAGTTCGCCGAACACCAGCACCAGCAGGTCGCCGTCGGCCCACTGCAGCAGGTCGTTGACAGCCCCGGGTGAACCGTCGGACCAGCGGAAAGCCACGTTCTGCACCGACTGCCCACCGGTGTTTTCGCAGATGGACGAACGTGTGTAGGTATTGGCCACCGCCATGCGGCCGGTGTTCACCAGGGAGCGCGCAAACGGGTACTGTTTTGCCAGGCTGATGGCGGCGCTGCGAAAGCAGCGCTCCACGCCGTCGGCAGGCCGTAGAAAGCGTGCCGTGCGGTTGGTCACTTGCACGTTCTGCTGGGCCGCTTCGAGCCGTTCCGCGTTGTAGCTCTCAAGCAGTGTCGCGCTGGCACGGCCACGCGACACGGCGGCCAGCTTCCAGGCCAGGTTGTCGGCATCCGCCACGCCGGTGTTGCCGCCACGCGCGCCGAAGGGGCTGACGATTTTTGCGGTGTCGCCCATGAAAAACACGCGGCCTGCGCGCAGCTTGTCGAGGCAGCGGCTGCGGTAGGCGTAGGGGCCGACCCAGACAATTTCGACCTCGACATCCTTGCCAAACTGGCGTTGCAGGCGTTCACGCACCACGTCTTCGCGGCTGACCTCATCAGGGTTGGCATTGGGCGCCATCTGGTAGTCGATGCGCCAGACGTCATCGGCCATCAGGTGCTGCCAGACTGCGCGGTTTTCATTGAAGGGCGCTTCGATCCAGGTGTGGCGCTCGACTGGCGGATGGATGGAAAAGCGCACGTCGGCGATGCACCAGCGGTCGTCGCCGCGTTTGTGCTGCATGGTGGCGCCCACCCAGTCGTGAAACGGCGTGTGTGAGCCCGAAGCGTCGATCACATGGTCAGCCTCGATCTGGTAGCTGCCTGCAGGCGTTTTCACCGTGAGCGTGGCGACATCGGCGTTTTGCGTGAAGGCGGTGACGCGCGACTTCCAGCGCAGGTCCACATGGCCGAGTTCGTAGATGCGTTCGACCAGGTAGCCCTCGATGTAGAACTGCTGGATGTTGATGAAGGGCGGCTGGGTCGAGAGGTTGAAGTTGCTTTGCTGGCGCAGATCGAAGGAATAGACCTCGTCGTTGCCTGCAAAGGTGCGGCCCACGCTCCACTGCACGCCTTTGGCGGCAATACGTTCGTAGATACCGAGCCGGTGAAAAATCTCCAGTGATTTCTGCGTGTAGCAGATGCCGCGCGACGAGGCGCCCTTGACGCCAACGCAGTTGTCTTCGTCCAGCAACACGGCCTTCACGCCGTACCGCGCCAGTGCGCAGGCCAGGCTCAGGCCGGTGATGCCGCCGCCGACGATGACGATGGTGTGGCGTCTGAGTTGCTTTGCGCCGAGTTCGGGCGGGGCCACGAACGGGTATTCGGGCAGGGTGTAACCCGTGCCCTGGGTGAACTCATAACCGTTGGTGAACGCCGTCTTGGCGTAGGCAGGTGGGGTTTCCAGCATGGCGTGTCTCGCTCCCGGCATTGTTCGGCTTTCAGTGATTTAGAGACCTGACCTTTGCCGGACTTGCGCAGACAGCTATCAAAATAATAGCGAATGGGGCCTGTCAGGCGGTGGATTTGCCGCCGAATTCCGGCCTGTCGTTTTGCTGCGGCTTGAGTGCCCCGGCGGTTTGTCCCGCCGCCTTGTCCTTGCGCCACTGCTGCTTGCGCGTGGTCCACTCAGCCAGGCGGGCATGGGCGGTTTTGCTTTCCTTGAGCATTTCAAATTCATCGGCCAGTTGCGCAGTTAATTCCAGTCGCACGCCGTTGGGGTCAAAGAAATAAATACTCTTGAAGATGTGGTGGTCGGTCACGCCCAGAACTTCCACACCATCGGCTTGCAGGCGCGCTTTCATTGCTTCCAGTTCTGCCTCCGTGTTGACGCGAAACGAGATGTGGTTGACCCACAAGGGCGTGTTGGGGGAGGGCAGGGCCGCTTCGTCGTCACCCAGGTCAAAAAACGCGATGAAGGAGCCGTCCTGCAGACGGAAAAAAAAGTGGGTGTAGGGACAGTATTCACCGGTGCTGGGTACATAGTCGCTCTGGATGATGTGGTACAGCGGCAGGCCAAGAATGTCTTCATAGAAGTGCCGGGTCTCTTCGGCATCCTTGGCGCGGTAGGCGTAGTGGTGCAGTTGCTGCACGGGCGCCGGTGGCGGCAGTGGCGTGGGCACATTCATGGGGGAGATGGAGGCATTCATGGCAATCCTGTTTACCTAAACATAACGAATTTACTATATCGTAATCTTATGACCCAACAAAGCGGATTTTTGGCGGGTCGGTGATTGTCATATTGAGAATGATTATCAAATGGGCTGTCTTCATAGTTTTTTTCATGTTTTTGTATTGAACCAAGCAATTAGACGCAGTCACGCAATGCGGCTATGGTTACTCCGTCTTTGACGATCATGTTCAAGGCAAGCAACGATTTTTACCAACCCTCAAGGAGATTTCCATGGCTGCTCTCAAAGGCTCCCGCACGGAAGAAAACCTGAAAGCCGCATTTGCCGGTGAATCACAGGCCAACCGCCGCTATCTGTATTTCGCAAACAAGGCCGACGTCGAAGGCCAGCCTGATGTTGCAGCGCTGTTCCGCTCCACCGCAGAAGGCGAGACCGGCCACGCACACGGTCACCTCGAGTGGCTGGAGCAGTGTGGCGACCCGGCCACCGGCATGCCTTTCGGCTCCACCCGTGACAACCTCGCTTCGGCTGTTGCCGGCGAGACCCACGAGTACACCGACATGTACCCAGGCATGGCAAAAACTGCCCGTGACGAAGGCCACGACGAGGTGGCGGACTGGTTTGAGACCCTGGCCAAGGCGGAACGCTCACACGCGAACCGCTACACCAAGGCTCTGACGGAACTCGTGGATTGATCCACTGTCCGCTGCGCCCCAAAAGCGCAGCGGTTTAGGAGAGGGTTTGGCGCAAGCCCTCTCTTAAACCCCACCTCAAGACCAAAAGAAGCAGACCATGGCCACAGAAGGCAATTTGCAGGCGCCGACGCGCCACGCGATCGACTGGAAAAATCCGGAGTACTACAACGAGGAGGCGACCTTCCACGAGATGGAGCGCATCTTCGACATTTGCCACGGCTGCCGGCGCTGCGTCAGTCTGTGCGGCTCTTTTCCCACCCTGTTTGACCTGGTCGATGAAAGCAAGACCGGCGAAGTCGACGGCGTGGACAAGAAGGACTACTGGAAAGTCGTGGACCAGTGCTACATGTGCGACCTGTGCTACCTGACGAAGTGCCCTTATGTGCCACCGCATGAGTTCAACCTTGACTTTCCGCACACCATGCTGCGCGCCAAGGCCATCAAGTTCAGAAAAGGCGATGTGGGCGCGGGTGAAAAGTTTCTGGCGTCGACGGATGTGCACGGTCAGTTCGCCGGTATTCCCATCGTGGTCCAGGTGGCCAATGCAGTGAACAAGACCAAACCGGTGCGTGCCGTGATGGAAAAAGTTCTGGGCGTCGATAAAAACGCCTGGCTGCCTGAACTGGCCACCAAAAAGTTTCGCTCGGGCGCTGCCGAGTCGCCCCCATACCCTGTCAAGGACGGCGCCAAGACACCGGGCAAGGTGGTGATCTATTCCACCTGCTACATCAACTACAACGAGCCCGGCATAGGCCATGACCTGCTCAAGGTCCTCGACCACAATGAAGTGCCCTATGTCCTGGTCGAGAAGGAAAAATGCTGTGGCATGCCCAAGCTCGAGCTGGGTGACCTGGACTCGGTCAACGACAGCAAGGAAGCCAACATCCCGGTGCTGGCCAAGTACGCCAAGGATGGCTTTGCCATCCTGAGCGCGGTGCCCAGTTGCACGCTGATGTTCAAGCAGGAAATCCCGCTGATGTACCCGATGGATGCCGACGTGCAGCTCGTCAAGGATCACATGTGGGACCCGTTTGAATATTTGATGGCGCGCAAGCGTGACGGACTGCTCAAGACGGAATTTCCGGTGCCGCTGGGCAAGATCAGCTACCAGATCCCCTGCCATGGCCGGGTTCAGAACATCGGCAAGAAAACCGAAGAGATGCTCAAGATGGTGCCGGGCACCAGCGTCCATACGCACGAGCGTTGCTCCGGCCATGCCGGCACCTTTGGCGTGAAAGTGCCTTACCACCAGCAGGCCATGAAAATCGGCAAACCCTTGTTCAAAGCCATGGCCAACCACAAGGACGGCGGTCTGCCTGATGTCATCAGCAGCGACTGCCCGCTCGGTGGTCACCATATTGCCCAGGGTTTTGAAGTCAACCAGTTGGGCGCGCCGCCGCAGAAGCACCCCTTGACACTGATACGTACAGCCTACGGCCTGAAATAATTTTTGACTTGTCATTGCGGGCCTGACCCGCAATCCATGGCGGCGCACCGACAGGGATGCCGGATCAAGTCCGGCATGACACATTTTGGAGTACCCCTCATGCAGACCACCGGAAAAATCACACGCGATAGCCTCATGACCCTTGAGGCCTACAGCAAGTACCGCAAGGAAAACAAGGCGCAGATCATGGCGCACCGCCAGCTGCGCAGCGTGCACCTGGGTGAGCACATCAACGTCCAGTTTGAAAGCGAGACCAGCATCCGCTACCAGATCCAGGAGATGCTGCGGCTGGAGAAAATCTTCGAGGAAGAAGCGATCGTGCAGGAGATCGAGGCCTACGCTCCCCTGATGCCCGACGGCAGCAACTGGAAGGCGACCATGCTGATCGCGTACCCCGACGTGAACGAGCGCAAGCGCGAGCTGGCCCGCCTCATCGGCGTTGAAGACCGCATGTTTGTGGAAGTTGAGGGCCACGCACGCGTGTACGCCATCGCTGACGAAGACATGGACCGCGAGAACGCCGAAAAAACCTCGGCCGTCCATTTCATCCGTTTTGAGCTCGATGCCGCCATGTGCGCAGCTGTCAAAGCCGGCGCCAACGTCAAGCTGGGCTGCGACCACACCCACTATCCTGCGCACATGAACATTCCAGCCGAGGCGCTCGCTTCACTGGCCAGCGACCTGCGCTGAGCGGGGTCGCCGGGGCGCGGGTACAGCCCCATGTAAAGTCAGGCTTTCGGTGTCCCCCTAACTCAAAGCCATGCTGTTCCTCATTTCCCCTGCCAAATCGCTGGACTACAACACGCCGCCCCAAACCGCGGCGCACACCCAGCCGCTGTTCAAGCGCCAGTCCGCCAGCCTGATCAAGGTGCTCAAGACGAAAACACCGTCTGAAATCAGCACCTTGATGAAACTGTCAGATTCGCTGTCCAGCCTTAACGTAGCGCGCTACCAGGCCTGGTCTCCCACCTTTACTGCCAAAAACTCCAAACAGGCGGTATTGGCTTTTGACGGCGACGTCTACGGCGGGCTGCAAGCCAAAACCCTGGGTGAGAAACAACTGGCCTGGGCCCAGCAGCACGTTTGCATCCTCAGCGGGCTGTACGGTGTGCTGCGCCCGCTGGACTGGATGCAGCCCTATCGGCTGGAGATGGGCACCGCGCTGGCGACGCCTGAGGGCAAAAACCTCTACCAGTTCTGGGCTTCACAAATCGCCAGTTACCTCAACGAACGCGCGGCGGCAGACACCTCGCCGGTGATCGTGAATCTGGCGAGCGAAGAATATTTCAAGGCGGTCTACCTCCAGGTGTTGAAACCCCGAGTCGTGAGCTGCGTGTTTGAAGACTTCAAAGGCGGCAAGTACAAAATCATCAGCTTCAACGCCAAGCGCGCGCGCGGTCTGATGCTTCGTTTCGCCATCGAGCACAGAATAGGCAGCGTTAAGAAGCTCCAGAACTTCGATGCCGAAGGCTACCGCTTTGAGCCGGCGGCGTCGGCGCCAGACCGGTTGGTGTTTCGCCGCAAGCTGCAGGCTTGATCAGAAAGCCACGCATGCCAGCGCCCGTCTCCAACCGCAGCAGCAGCCAGGTTGTCACGCGGGAGTTGCATGCCTGGATTGCCCAGCAAAAGGCGCAAGGCCTTAGCCACGACACGGTGCTGCAAGCCATGCTGTACGCCGGCTGGGAGCACCAGGTGGCGACCGAGGCGCTGACTTCAGCGCCCCCTCCTGCCGTGCCCGTGCCCTGGCCAGAACTTGCCCCTACCAGCATGCGGCTGGACGGCGGGGACCGGTGGATCGAGTTGACAACGGTGATGCGCGAACCGGACATTCTGGTCTTTGAAAACCTGCTCAACGACGACGAATGCCAGGGGCTCATCGACGCGGCCCAATCGCGCCTGCAGCGCTCGCTCACGGTGTCCATGGAAACCGGTGGTGAGGAAGTCCACAAAGACCGGACCAGCGACGGCATGTTTTTCACCCGTGGTGAAAATGCGCTGGTTCACAAGATCGAGGAGCGCATTGCAAAGCTGCTGGACTGGCCGATTGAAAACGGCGAGGGCCTGCAGGTGGTGCGCTACCGTCCCGGCGCGGAGTACAAGCCGCACTACGATTATTTTGACCCGGCAGAGCCCGGCACGCCCGCAATCCTCGAGCGCGGCGGCCAACGCGTGGCGACTGTCATCATGTACCTGCAGGAGCCGGAGCAGGGCGGCGCAACCGTGTTTACCGATGTGCGCCTGCAGGTGCTGCCCAAGCGGGGTCATGCGGTGTTTTTCAGCTACAGCCAGCCGCATCCCTGCAGCCACAGCCTGCATGGCGGCATGCCGGTGCTGGCCGGTGAAAAATGGATTGCGACCAAGTGGCTGCGCGAGGGCGTGTTCAGCTGACACCCCCGTCCAGGCTCACTTCGTGTAGCCTGTTCCCCCCTCGAGGGGGCGGCGCCTGCGGCCTGGCAAAGCCAGTTCCGCGGCCCCTGTTGGCGATGTACATAATGATCAAATGAAAATCAGAGCCAACGGAATAGATATTGAGGTTGAAGACACCGGCACAGGTCCCGCTGTGCTTCTCATCATGGGTCTGGGCATGCAGCTCGTGGCCTGGCCGCCCGAGATGGTGCAGGCCCTGGTGGATGCGGGCTTTCGCGTGATCCGGCTGGACAACCGCGACATTGGCCTGTCCGATAAGTTCGATCACCTGGGCCATCCCAACATCGTCTGGGAAAGCATCAAGTACAAGCTGGGCCTGAGTGTGAAGGCGCCATATTCACTGCAGGACATGGCGACCGATGCGCTGGCTGTGCTGGATGTATTGGGGGTAAGTCAGGCGCATGTGGTCGGTGTCAGCATGGGCGGCATGATTGCGCAGCGGGTGGCGCTGGCCGCGCCTGGGCGGGTGCTCAGCCTGACCAGCATCATGAGCTCCAGCGGTGCGCGCGGCCTGCCGCAGGCCAGGCCGCATGTGATGCGTGTGCTGATGAGCCGCCCCAAGGGCAAGGACCCGGCCTCGGTGTTGACCCATTACGTCAGGCTGTTCAAGGCCATCGGCAGCCCGGGCTTTCCGGTCGACGACGCGGTGTTGCGTGAGCGCATTGCCGTCGGCGTCAAGCGCGGCTTTCACCCGGCCGGCACCGTGCGGCAAATGGTCGCGATAGCCGCCGACAGTCGCCGTGCTGCCGAGCTCAAGGCCTTGCGCTTGCCCACACTGGTGCTGCACGGCAAGGCCGACCCGCTGGTGCCTTTTGCCTGCGGTGAAGACACCGCGCGCCGCATACCCGGCGCCAGACTGATCGGCATCGAAGGCATGGGCCATGATTTGCCGCCTGGCGTGGTCCAGCGTTTGCTGGAGCCCCTGATTCCCCATCTCAAGGCTGCCGGAGCGGTGCAATGAACAATCCCGAGAAGTCCCAGCTGGGCAAAGCCTCGGTTTATATCGACCAGTACGACGCCTCGCTGCTGTTCCCGATTCCGCGCGCCGCCAAACGCGAAGAGCTGGGGCTGACAGACGCGCTGCCCTTCATGGGCGCAGACATGTGGACGGCCTACGAGTTGAGCTGGCTCAATCTGCGCGGCAAGCCGCAGGTAGCACTGGTGCATGTCACCGTGCCCTGCGAGTCACCCAACATTGTCGAGAGCAAATCCTTCAAGCTGTATCTCAACAGCTTCAACAACACCAGGTTTGCGGATGCCCGAGAGGTCAGGGAACGGATTCGCGCCGACCTCAACGCGGCGGTGGGTGCCGCTGTGGGCGTCAAGACACTGGGGCCGGAGCTGTTTGACCAGGAGCCGGTGCATGAGCTCGACGGCCTCAACCTCGACCGGCTCGACGTGGAGTGCCTGCACTACACGCCAGCACCTGAGCTGTTGTTTGCAGACCATGAGGAGCCGGCCGTCAGCGAAACGCTGGTCTCCAACCTGCTCAAGAGCAATTGCCTGGTCACCGGCCAGCCCGACTGGGGCAGCGTACAGATCAGGTACGAGGGCCCGCCCATTGACCAGGAAGGCTTGCTGCAATACCTGGTGAGCTTTCGCAACCACCACGAGTTTCATGAGCAGTGTGTCGAGCGCATCTTCATGGACGTGTGGACACGCTGCAGGCCACTCAAGCTGTCGGTGTATGCCCGCTACACCCGGCGCGGCGGGCTGGACATCAACCCGTTTCGCACCAGCCATCCGCAGGGATTGCCTGCGAATGTGCGGACGGCACGGCAGTAGACGGCAACCCTGTCATTGCGGACCTGATCCGCAATCCATGCCGCGCTGACCCGTCAAATTTTTGTTTTACCGACATGGATCCCGGATCAAGTCCAGGATGACAAGGTCGAAAATTGCTATCAAAAATATAGCGATGGGAGTCGACCACTCAAGGGCTAGAGCCCAATTTCATTGAAGTGCTTCAGCACAGACAGGGCCGGGAACTCGCCCGCGCGTTTGTCCTTCATCGCGGTCACGGCTTCCCGCACATGCTGGTTGCTCCAGATCGCGCCCTGCAGCCAGCCCATTTGTTTGAGCGCATCGTCCACCGAATGGTCGCGCGTGTAATGAATGGCCTGCTTGGTGCCCCAGATGGCAACCGGTGGCTTGCTGGCGATTTCTTTGGCGCACTGCAGCGCGCCGACGAGCATCGCTTCGGGCGACTCAAACACCTCGTTGACCAGGCCGTAGCCCAGCGCTTTGGCCGCGCTCAAGCGGCGCCCGGTGTAGGCCAACTCCTTGACCACGGCCAGTGGCACCAGCTTGGGCAGGCGCTGCAGGGTGCCTACATCGGCCACCATGCCGATGTTGATTTCCTGGATGCAGAAGAAGGTGTCAAGCGTGGCATAGCGGATGCAGCAGGCGGTCACCATGTCCACCGCGCCCCCGATACAGCCGCCCTGGATGGCCGCAATCACCGGGATGCGCAGCGTCTCCAGTTTCGTGAAGGTGGCCTGCATGCCGGTGAGCATGTCAAAGATCGCAGCGCGTCCTTCGGGGCTTTGGTCGTCCATCGCGATGGCGCCGCTGAAGGCTTCCAGAGCCATGCCGGCACTGAAGTGTTTGCCTGTGCTGGAGATCACCAGCGCGCGGGCCTGCCCCTCTTTGTGGATCTGCGTCAGCACCTCGTCCAGCTCGCGCCAGAAGCCTGGGTGCATGGTGTTCATGGCTTCCGGGCGATTGAGCACCAGGTGTGCAATGTGGTCGGACGTGGTGAGTGAAAAGCAGGTAGGTGAAGTCATACCTGCACTTTACGCGAGGAGCCTTAAGGAAGCGCTGAATAAGTCCTTGCGGATGTGCGGCAGCCGGATCGGGATGGGGTGCAAGGCGGATTTCGCAGGCAATAGCTGGCTATTGGCAAGAAATTCAACGCAGCAGACCGCCTGAGCCCGGCTGATCGCACGCCGCAGGGGACTTGTTCAGCGCTTCCTCAGGTCACCAGATCAAGCCAGTCACACCTGAGACGCTGCGTCGCGTGGGCACGTGCCCGCAAGCGGGCATACAGCACCGGCATCCCCATGCCAAGCAGGCACAGCGGATAGGCCCAGGGCGCTTCAAATGCAAAGGCCGGCAACCAGCCGACCCAGCCCATCATCCAGAGCGTCAGCACCCCTTCCCACGTATAGCATTCCAGTGGCTGGGCGGTGTGGTGGGCAGCGCGCCAGTTTTTCAGGCGCTCGATTTGCGCCAGTGAGATATGCCGCGGCGGGTGAATGACAGGGTCTGACATGAGAACCTCCGTGCTGGAAGCCTCAATGTAAGTTTGACGAAAGGTGATGTCAACACCGTTCGACCCTGTCTTTCTCAGACCGCCCGCTGCGGCCCTGGGCTATTTGGCGGCAGCTTTGTACTCGGCCACCGCTTTGGCCAGGTCTTTGGTTTCCGTGCAGTTGGCGCAGATGGACTGCAGCCTGGCAAGCTGGGCGTCAGCCTGGGCCTTCTGGCCGGTTTTCAGGTAGGCGATGCCCGAGTATTCAAGCGCACCCTTGTGTTTCGGGTCCAGCGCCAGCGCCTTGCCATAGGCCGCAAAAGCTTCGTCGTACTTGCCCAGCCAGCGGTTGGAATAACCGAGGTAGTTGTAGGCGTCGGCATTTTGGGGGTTTTGCGCCACCACCTTGCTGAAGCTGCTGGCGGCCTCGGCCCAGTTTTTCGCGGCCAGGGCATTTTTGCCGGCTGCAAAATCATCAATGCGCGCGTTTTCGACGGGCGTGGTCTGGATGTCGGCCGCTGTGGCGGTGCCAAGCAAGGCCAGGCCAAGCAAAGGCAGGGCGACGAGGGTGCGCAGGGTAAAAGTGGTCATGTCGGGCTCCTTGAAGGTTGAATCGTTTCGATGCGCTGCGAGTCAGCACCTTTGACAAACGACCGAAACTTCAAGGCGGATGCGTTTTGGCGGAATTTATTTGTAAATGGAGCGTGCGCGCCGGTTGGGCGCACCAGCCCTTGCGCGGGCCAGCAGCCACCAGAGGCCAAGAAAACCCAGCCAGATCACCAGTCCCGCAGACAGCGCAAAGACAATCCCCTCCGTCGACATGGCAAACGAGGGCTGGTAAATCTCCCAGGTTGCGCGCAGCACGGTGGGGTCGGCATGCTGAAACAGATAAAGCAGTTGCTGCGTCAGGGTGCCATTGAGGCCCTCTACAGCGTCTTTCAGGCGCTGCACCGAGTCCACCATGGCACGGATGGCCACGCCTTCCGCCTTGAATGTGGGGTCGGTGCTCTGAAGATGGTGCTGCACCAGCGCTTCCAGGCTGCCCCGGTGGCGCAGGTTGGCGATCTGCAGAAACGGCGCCAGGTCCTGCAGCGCCTGGGCCAGATGGCCGCCCACACGTTGCCGGTACTGGGCCATGAAGCTGGGCGCCATGCCGGCGCAGAGCACCGCGCCCACCAGCACGGCGCGGTCAAGAACAGGGCGCAGCATGCTCATTTTTTCCGCCTGTTCACCACAATTTGGCGCAATTGCCGCTGAAGACGATAGTCCCGCCCGGGGTCACTGGCGTTTCGCTGGCCTCAAGCGTCACCACCAGCAGGCTCACTTTGGCGAGCAGCTTTTCGGAAGTGTCGGGCAGCACGGTCACGGCCGAGCCGCTGGTCGGCACCTTGCCCAGCGAAAACGCCTGGCCGCTGGCCGGCACCGCCCACAGCATCAACGTGCCGCTGGCGGGTGGCGTGATCGGGCCTATGACCTTGACCGTCATGGTTTTCCCGTGACGCAGCGAACTGACCAGCAGCTTGCCGTGGCCCTGGGCATCGGTGAGCAGGCCGACATAACTTTGAGGCAATTTCTCGCCGGAGCGCATCGCCAGCTGGTCGCTCGAGATGAACATGGTCGGCGCTGTGACAAACAGCAGGCTGGCGGCCAGGATGCCGGCAGCCAATCCGCCCAGACCCAGGCCCGCCGGTTTGAGGCGGCCCAGCCAACCCGCCGTGGCGGTGCTCTCCCTCGCGGGCCGGGTGCGCGCTGCGATGGCCGTCCATAAACGTGACGAAGGCTGCAGCGCCGGTACCGACACGGCCAGTTGTCCCAGCCGCGCCTCCCATTGGCTGACCAGCGCCCGAACGTCGGCGCGGTCGCGCTGCAGGCGTTCAAAGCGGCGGCGGGCGCCACCCGTCAGGGTGCCCAGCACATAGCTTGACGCCAGGTGTTCAAGTACTTCGGTGCTGGTGTACCTCATCTCATCGGGTCCCCACGCTGGTCGCTTCGCGTACTGCGCGAGGCCTTGCAGGCCGCGGCTCGCTCGAAGCTTCGCCTCTGTCGCCCGTCCCAACCTGCTCAAGCAGGTTGGGAGCCGCGGGCTCCAGCCCCTTGGGGGCTTTCTCGCCTTGGGACGGCCCGGCGGCGTTCATGCCACCACTCCCTGCGCCGCCAGACAGTGTTTGAGTTTGTCCAGCCCGCGCCTTATCCAGGCTTTGACCGACCCGAGCGGTGCGCCCATGTGCGCGGCCACTTCGCTGTGAGACAGGCCCTGGTAATAGGCCAGCGCCAGGCTCTGGCGATGGCTGCCGTCCAGCGCTTGCATGCAGCCTGCAATCTGCAGGGACTCGGTCGCCTGCTCCAGCAGTTGCAGGGCGCCCGGCGCAGCGCTGGCATGGGCCTGCATGTCGCCCTCGTCCACGTCGCCGGACGGCGGTAGTTCGCTTTCCTTGCGGCGTGCACGCGCGCGGTAGGCGTCCAGCGCCTTGTTGCGAACGATGGCGATCAGCCACGTCATGGGGGAGATGGATAGCCCGCCGACCTCGCTGCGGTAGCTGGGGGCATTTTTCCAGATGCTCACATACGCCTCTTGCAGCACATCTTCGGCCGCCTGTCCTTGTCCCAATATACGAACGGCAACGCCAAACAGATGCAGGTGGGTGCGCTCATAGATCCGGGCAAAACACGCATGGTCGCCCTGCGCCGCCGCCTGGAGCAATGCCTCCAGGCTTGGGGTGTCTGCGCCGGCGTCGGGTTTCATGCGGCTGAGTATAGGGAGTTATGTACTTGCGCCAGGCACCGCCCTGCAGGAAACAACTGTTGGCCCGCTGCCCGCTTGGGGACGTGCAGCGGTTGGCTGCGGCAACAGCCGCGCGATCAGGAAGCGTCAGACCCTGCGACGGCGCGGGACCACGTTCAGTTGCATGGTGACCTTGCCCGCGACGGCGCTGACCGTGGTCTGCTGTGGAACGATGTCGATCAACTGGTCAGCGTGCCAGACCTTGATCTGCGCGGCGCCGTCGGGAATTTGTTCGATGTTGGCTATCCCGTCGGCGCCCGTCAAAATAGCCCAGGGGGAATCGCTCACGTACACGTGGCCACGCATGGAGCCGTGAATGTGACAACCCAGCAGCACGGCCCCCGCTTTTTCAAACACGCCCTCCGCCGACCTGGCCGGTCGGCCTTCAGGCTTGCCGTCAATCCGGAGTTCAAAGCCGCCAGTGTTGGCGGTGCTGAACTGGGCGAGCCCGGCAGCTGACGCGCGCACATGATGCTCCCAGGGGTCGTTGTTGACGAAGGAGGCTTTGGCACCCACCGCGACCACACTGACCGCGGGGACAAAGCGCATTTTTTCCTGGGTGATGGTGACCTGGGATGGAAGGGCGGCCTTGGGCGCACCCTTGTTCACAGGGACGACCACCACCACCGCGTCGGCCACGGGTTTGCCATCTTTGTCCAGCACCACCACTTGCAGGTTGCCGGCCCAAACATGGCTGGACAGGGCTGCCAGCGCCAGAGAGATCAGGGTTTTTTTCATGGTGTGAAGGTGCAGGTGTAAAGGGTTGGGATGAAGGTTCTAGCGGTGGCTCAGCGTACCGTAATGGTGTCGCGGTGCATAGGGGCCAGCAAGGCCAGCATCTGGTTTTGCGTGCGGAAGGGGATGCCTTTGGCGTCCATGCTTTGTTGAAGCACTTCGACCAGCGCGTTGAAGTCGGACTTTTTGATGTCCAGATTGGCGTGCGCGCTTTTCATGTCCGCGCCTTTGTAAACGCAGGGGCCGCCGGCCAGTGAACACAACTGGTCCACCAGTTGTTCCTTGACCCGTTCCTGATTGGCAGGCTTGAAGTGCGGACCGGTGCGCGGGTCGGCCAGCAGGCGGACCATGAAGTCGTCCATCAAGGTGACCAGGCCGGCTTTTTCGCCGAAAGCCTTGTACAGCTGGCCATCCCCGGGCGCCATCTGCGCAAAGGAAGTGCCGGCCATCAACAGGCCTGAGCCTGCAAGTAGCAGAGAGATCAATGTTTTATTCATGTCAGTTCCTTCTGTGGTGTTTTGTGGGGGTGCGTCAGAATGCCACCTGAGCCGACAGGTAGTAGCCCTTTTGCTTGCGGCTGGCGGTGGTGGCCGGGACGATCACGCCCAGGTCCACATAGGCCAGGGTGACAGACAGATTTTTATTTGGCGCCCACGCGACAAAGATGTCTTTCCAGTCCTCCGAGCGCAGGCCGTTGCCCAGTCCCGCGGCGCGGCCCGCTGTTTCGAGCTTGTTGCGCATGAAGCGGTATTCGGCGCCGATGACCAGGTTTTTGCTGAGCAGGTAAGCGACCGAGAACTCCGGTTGCAGGCTGTAGCTGTTGTTGCTGCCTCCGCCCAGGGTGGCGCCATAGCCGAGCAGACCATTCTGGTTGGCCTTGGTGGCGCGCAGGGTGCCGTTGACCAGGAGGCTTTGACCCAGAAACAGCTTGGTGGCGCTGGCATACAGGTCGACACCGTCGCGCCTGGCGCCCAGCGCGCGCAGCGTGCCGTCCAGACCTGTCGAGCCCAGGGTCTTGTACTGCAGGCCGACGGCAATCTGCGGCATCAGGGAGTCGCTGTCGAGGATGGCATCGCCCGCGACGCGCACCTTGAGGCCGAGAATGTTTTGTTTCAGGTGCAGGCCAGGCACCCCCAGTGCGGCACCCGTGGCACGCGTGTTGAAGTCCTGCTGCGCGACAGAGATTTCATAGCGGTCATGAATGCCAATGGCTGCGCCCATGATGTTCAGTCCGTAGTCCCTGGTGCCCGCGGTGGTGACAAAGGCAGAACCGCCGGTTTCGCCCTCGGTGGCGTTGCTGCCTATGACTGCCCAGGGGGTCAAACCGCCGCCGGCAGCGCCGTCGATGCTGCTGACACCGCCGGTCAGCAGCAGTTTGCCGGTTTCAGCCAGGGCGGGCATGCTGGCGCTGACGCATAACGCGGCACAAGTGGCGAGCAGGGAGGATGCAAATTTCATGGTGGAAACCTTTGAAGTGACCAGGGCGGCAGATGTAAAAAAATGTGTTCGCCGGGAATACGCATGCCGAGCAACCAATGGATTCAACTTTTTCAAAAAGCTTTCATCGGAACGTATCCCCGAATCCAGAACGCGTTTGTCTGCGTAAAACCAGCATGGCCGCAAGCCATCGCCCGGCCTGACCCCAGAGGAGACGCCATGCTTTCACGCCTTTCCGGACGCTGCATTCCAGCGATTCGGCCCGCTTCTGTCCACGCCCTTGAACCGCGTTCTCGCAGGCTGCCCCATGCGGTTTGAAGCTGGGCGCAAGCTGTTGCGAAGCTCGATACAGGCCCTGGCAGTCGCGTTTTTGACCGGGCCCGTGCTGGCGCAAGGTGGCGCCGCGCCGCGCGAGTGGCAAACACCACCGGCGGGCGATGTGATGAAAGGGCAGGCCTTGTACATGGCGCGCTGCACGGCGTGCCACGCCGTGGACAGCCACAAGATCGGACCGGCGCACCGCGGTGTCATGGGACGGCGGGTTGGCAGCCTCAAAGGCTACAAGTACTCGGAGGAGATGGCCCAGTCCCGGTTGCGCTGGACGCCGCAGACCCTCAACGCCTGGCTGCAGGACCCGGAGGACCTGGTAGCGGGCCAGCGCATGGGCTTTCAGGTGGATGACGCGCAGGAGCGCGCCGACCTGATTGCCTGGCTGGCCACGCTGAAGTAGACGCATACATCCATTCCGCGGCGGCTGATACCATGCCGCCATGCGCCGACGCGACTTTTTAATCAGTACAGCCGCCCTTGCAGCAAGCCATGCCAGGGCGGACTTGCCCAAAGTTCAATCGCTTGACGATGCCTTGCGCTGGCTCGACAAACTGGAGCGCTCAGGGAAGGCGCGGAGCACAGGTGCCTGGCCGCTGGGTGCCACGCTTGCGCACATGGCACAAAGCATAGAGATGAGCCTGGAGGGTTATCCGCAGCCCAAAAGTGCAGCCTTTCAGGCGACGGTGGGCGCGGCGGCCTTCTCGTTTTTTAAATGGCGCGGACAGATGAGCCACAGCCTGAATGAGCCCATCCCCGGTGCCCCGGCTCTGAACCTGGGCAGCGACTGGCGAGTTGACGCGCTGCGCTTGCGCACCGCCATCACGCGTTTTTCTGCCCACACCGGCTCCCTGAAGCCGCACTTTGCTTATGGTGCGCTGGACAAGGCCGACTTTTCGCTGGCTCATACCCTGCACATCGCCAACCACCAGGACGAGATTCTCCTGGCCTAAAACAGCTGGTCAGTTGCTATTGTTTCCGTAGCAAACTTATCCCGCCGATCAAGGGCAGATTGGCTTTTTTGTTCGCTAAGCGGCTCCTCCCCCGCTTTTGCAAGGCTTGCGGCGCGCACTCCCAGCAGCCGCAATTTTTTGCCCAGCGGCACACGCTTGAGGCACAGGCCCGCCAGCTTGCGTATGGTTGTACCGTCGGCGGTGTAAGCCTCGGCGGTGTTGTCCCGCGTTGCGCTCTGAAAATCCTCGTAGCGCAGCTTGATGCCAATGGTTCTGGCCACATACCCTTTTCGCTGCAGGTCTTCGGCCAGCTTGTCGCACAGGTGCGTGAAGATCGCGCCCAGCTCGGCCTTGTCGCGCACCGCATGCAGGTCACGCTCAAAAGTGGTCTCGCGGCTGATGGACACCGGCTCGCTCTCGGTCACCACCGGTCTGTCGTCCCGGCCCCAGGCCGCCTCGTGCATCCAGGCGCCGGTGGCCTTGCCGAAGTGGCCGATGAGAAAGGCCGGGTCCTGCGCGGCGAGTTCTCCGATGGTCTGGATCTGCAGCGCGGCCAGTTTTTCGCCTGCCTTGGGACCTATGCCGTTGATCTTGCGAACGTTCAGCGGCCAGATTTTCTCCTGCAGGTCGGTCTCGTAGACAACCGAGATGCCTTTGGGCTTGTTGAACTCGCTGGCCATCTTGGCCAGCAGCTTGTTCGGCGCCACGCCGACCGAGCAGGTCAGGCCGGTGGCGTTAAAAATCTCTTTCTGGATCAAACGTGCCAGCACCCGCCCGCCCTCGCGCTGGCCGCCGGGCACATCGGTGAAGTCGATGTACACCTCGTCGACGCCGCGGTCCTCCATGAGCGGGGCGATGGCCGTGATGGTGCTTTTGAACAGGCGCGAGTATTTGCGCACCTCTTCAAAATCAACCGGCAGCACGATGGCCTGCGGACACAGTTTGGCCGCTTTCATCATGCCCATGGCAGAGCCCACGCCAAACTGGCGCGCAGCGTAAGTGGCGGTGGTAATCACCCCGCGGCCGACATAGTCCTTGAGCAGGGGAAATTCGTGGACCGGAATGAAGCGCAGCGCGCGCTCCGGGTTGGAGCGCATCGCGTCGTCCACCTTGCGTCGCCCGCCGCCTATGACCACCGGCAGCCCTTTGAGCTGCGGATAACGCAGCAACTCGATGGACGCGAAAAAGGCGTCCATGTCGAGGTGCGCAATGCGGCGAATGCTGGTCATCCCGCAAGCATAGCCGTGACGGGCCGCTTTGGCGGGAGCTGCTCAAGAGGGCCAATCCTTCAGGCGGGGAAGGTTCCCGGCAGGAGGATGGATTTATCCACCGCCTTGATATGGGTATGGCCGCAAAAGGCCATGGTGATGTCCAGCTCTTTGTGGATGATTTGAAGCGCTTTGGTCACGCCGGCCTCGCCCATGGCGCCCAGGCCGTACACCATGGCCCGTCCTATCAGCGTTCCGCGGGCGCCCAAAGCCCATGCCTTGAGCACGTCCTGGCCGGAGCGGATGCCGCCATCCATCCACACCTCGATGTCAGAGCCCACGGCAGCAACGATGGCCGGCAGGGCCTCGATGCTGGACTGCGCGCCGTCCAGTTGGCGTCCACCGTGGTTGCTGACCACAATGGCGTCCGCGCCGCTTTGCACCGCCAGCTTCGCGTCTTCGACATCCTGAATGCCCTTGAGGATGAGCTTGCCGCCCCAACGCTCCTTCACCCAGGCCACATCGGCCCATGACAGCCGGGGGTCAAACTGCTCATTGGTCCATGCCGCCAGCGAACGCATGTCGCTCACCCCTTTGACATGCCCGACGAGGTTGCGGAAGGTGTGCCGGCGCGTGCCGGCCATGCCCAGGCACCAGCGCGGCTTGGTCATCAGGTTCAGTATGTTTGTCAGGGTGGGCCGGGGCGGGGCGGTCAGGCCGTTCTTCAGGTCCTTGTGCCGCTGGCCGATCACTTGCAGGTCAAGCGTAAGCACCAGGGCATTGCAGCCGGCCTTGCGGGCCCGCTCAATCATCGTGGCCATCGCGTCCCGGTCGCGCATCATGTACAGCTGGAACCAGAAGGGCGCCTGGGTATGGGCGGCAATGTCCTCGATGGAGCAGATGCTCATGGTGGAGAGGATGAAGGGGATACCGAACTTTTCGGCGGCCCGCGCGGCCTTGATCTCGCCATCGGCATGCTGCATGCCGGTCAGTCCCACCGGTGCGATGGCCACCGGCATTTTGACGTCCATGCCCACCATCTGCGTGGCGGTGCTGCGGTTTTCCATGTTGACCGCGACACGCTGGCGCAGCTTGATTTTCTGAAAATCATCCGAGTTGGCGCGGTAGGTGCTTTCCGTCCATGAGCCGGAGTCGGCATAGTCGTAAAACATGCGCGGAACGCGCTTTTGCGCCAATACGCGCAGGTCTTCAATGTTGGTGATGACGGCCACGGAGGTCTCCTGTTGTTCGGCTTGAAAACAGGATGGTAGTCCGGGCTGGCCTGGCGCAGCGTGAATAACGCTGCGGGGCGGATGAAATTATTTTGATGCGGCTCAGCCCCTATAATCGCGCGAATTCGAGATTGGTGTACCTATCCGTTGCCGTGAGCGACCCTCGGTTGTCACGCGATGCCGGTTCAAGGCGAACTGTTTTAACAAAGAAAAACCATGCATTTGCCTGTTCGCCTTTCCTGGCTGTTCTTCATGGTGTCCGTTTGCCTCGCGCTTACTGGCTGCGCAATGGCTGCTTACTCCATCATGGAGCCCATGGTGGACGCAGGAATCAAGAGTGCTGCGAACAGGAATGCAACACCAGAAAACATGGGGGTGTCCACAGCCCAGCATCGTGGCAAAGATTGCGCTCAGCTCAAAGCTGAGGCCGACGGTCTTGGCATCGAAATAACAAATCCGAAAAACGATCCCTTGGTCGCGAAGATCTTGGGCGGGCAGGTTGACGCCATCAACCAGGTGCGCGCCGAACAGGGCTGCAACAACCCTGGGCAGGGCAAGTCGGCGTTAGCGGCTCAGGCGCCGATCCCAGTCGTGGCCCGGCCTGTCTCCGTATCGGCCAGCACTCTGGCGAGGGGTGGTTTTCGGACGAAATTTGAAGCCGTTACACCAGCCTTTGCCCAGTCGCTGGGTCTGAGCTCTACCACCGGTGCGCTTGTCATCGAGACAGAAAAAGGCAGCGATGCAGAAAGAGCCGGACTGCGACCGCTGGACGTCGTCATGGAAGTGGGCGGGCAAGTGGTGAACACACCTGCCGACCTTCAAGCCATCGTGGGCCGCATGCGTCCCGGTTACAAGGCGGCGGTGCGCGTGTGGCGGCAAAAATCCATGCGAGACATAGTGATCGAGATTGCGGCGTCGGCTCGTTGAATACCCTGACGCTGTGATAACCCCCTGAACAGGACACCGCAATGAAACTTGATTTTCGTGGTGCCATTCCCGCCTGTATGGTTCTGCTGATTGGGCTGAGCCATGTGCAAGGCCGGGCCCAGGTGGTACCGTCACCCGAGTTCCTGACGATGTACCGCGCCACAACCTGTACATATTTACGCCAGATAAGTCTAAGTCATCCTGCCCAGTTCGACCGTTCGGATGCTCCCAAACTTACCGGTATTGCCAACGTGGACCGGAAGCATGACCTATTTGTTGCAGAGTGGGAGAGTCAGACCTTCCCGCAACGTGCCGCATTTTTTCAGGCCTTGCGCGAATGTGACACCCGGCAACCCGCGGCCCAACCGGCTGTCAATGCCCCCAGAGCCACACCAGAGCAAGCCCGTGCGGAGCCGGTGGTTGCAGGCCTGTTGCCCCAGATCGGCGCCAGGGTTGATACCGTGTCCCCGGGTTTTGCCCAGTCGCTTGGGTTGCGGCAGGCCTCCGGCGCACTGGTGATCGAAGCAGAGGCCGGCGGCCCCGCACAAAAAGCGGGCTTGCAGGCGTTGGATGTGATCACGGAAATCACTGGTCAGCAAGTGCAAAGCCCGGCCGACCTGCAGGAAAGTCTGGCTCGCATGCGATCGGGTTTCAAGGCACAACTGCGGGTCTGGCGCAACAAGGCGATGCGCGATATCGTGGTCACGATCGCCGACATGCCCGTGGCGCCAGCAGTTGCCGCCCCTTCGCCATCACTGCCCTCTGCGGCGGCATTTCCCCAGCCAGTTCCGCAGGCCACGCCCAGTGCTGTGCAGCCACCTGCGGGACCGCTCCGCTTTTGTTACGCGTTTATGGTGCAGATCGGCAAGCCCGGGGGTGTCCAGTCCTCTCTTTGGGAGGAACGCGGCCCCGACTTTGGCCATAGCGCCATGCTGCGATCCATGGCGGGTTTCGCAGTCCATATGCGTCAGATTCAACCCGGAATCTGGCACGACGACTTTCCCGCCGGCAAGTGTTTTCCGGGCTCCAACCAATGTGCCGCCAGTTCTTCGCGGGTCTTCGGTACCTCGCAACAGATCAGCCAGTTCTGCCATGAGACACGGGAACAGGCCGAAGGTGCCAGGAAGCGTCAAGGCATAGGATTGCCGGTGATTGAATGGACGCCGCCGGCCGCACCCTAAGTCAGCCGCGCGCGATGCCGCGCAATTTGCGCCCGCACCTGCGCCGGGGCGGTGCCTCCCAGCGTGCTGCGGGCGTTTAATGAGCCGCGCAGACTCAGGCAGTCGTACACATCTTTTTCGATCTTCGGGTTGAACTGCTGCAGCACGGAAAGCGGCAGCTCGGACAGGTCCACAGCATGCGAAATGGCGGCCTTGACGGCGTGGGCCACAGTTTCGTGGGCATCGCGAAAGGGCAGGCCCTTGTTGACCAGGTAGTCGGCCAGGTCGGTGGCGGTGGCGTAGCCCTTGAGCGCGGCGCGCTCCATGGCTTCGGGTTTGACGGTGATGCCGCCCACCATCTCGGCAAAAATGCGCAGCGTGTCCTTGAGGGTGTCCACGGTGTCAAACAAGGGCTCCTTGTCTTCCTGGTTGTCCTTGTTGTAGGCCAGCGGCTGGCCCTTCATCAGCGTGATCAGGCCCATCAGGTGGCCGACCACACGGCCGGTTTTTCCGCGCGCCAGCTCGGGCACGTCCGGGTTCTTCTTCTGCGGCATGATGGACGAGCCGGTGCAAAACCGGTCGGCAATGTCGATAAAACCAAAGCTCTGGCTCATCCAGAGCACCAGCTCCTCGCTGAGCCGGCTGATGTGAATCATCGCAAGACTGGCAGCGGCAGTGAATTCGATCGCAAAGTCGCGGTCGCTCACCGCGTCCAGGCTGTTCTGGCACACCTGCGGCTGGCCTTGCGCATCGACCATGCCCAGGGTTTTGGCCACACGTTCGCGGTCCAGCGGGTAGCTGGTGCCGGCCAGCGCCGCAGCGCCCAGCGGCAGGCGGTTGACGCGTTTGCGCACGTCCTGCAGGCGCTCGGCGTCACGTGCAAACATTTCGACATAGGCCAGCATGTGGTGGCCAAAGCTGACGGGCTGGGCCACCTGCAGATGGGTAAAGCCCGGCAGGATGACCTCCACATTTTTGTCTGCGATGTCGACCAGCGCTTTTTGCAGGTCGCTGAGCAGGGCGTCAATCAGGTCGATTTCGCCGCGCAGCCACAGCCGCACGTCGGTGGCGACCTGGTCGTTTCTGGAGCGGCCGGTGTGCAGGCGCTTGCCGGCGTCGCCGACCAGTTGCGTCAGGCGCGCCTCGATGTTCAGGTGCACGTCTTCCAGGTCCAGCTTCCAGTCAAAGGCGCCGGACTCGATCTCGGAGCTGATCTGCGCCATGCCCTTCTGGATGGCGGCATGGTCTGCCGCGCCCAGAATTTTCTGCGCGGCCAGCATCTCCGCATGGGCCAGGGACCCGGCGATGTCTGCCTGCCAGAGCCGTTTGTCGAAAAACACACTGGAGGTGTAGCGTTTGACGAGATCGCTCATGGGCTCTGAAAACAGGGCGGACCACGCTTGTGACTTTTTATCGAGTTGGCTCACTTCTGGCTTTCTTTGGGGTGCCACCGGCTGCCTGCGGCCACGCGCGCACGGGGCGCACCGGCATTATTTCGGCAAATACGGGTTTTGACGCAGATTTTCTGCCGGCCTCAGATGCAATACTACTGAACCGGATTTTATCTGCGTGACGGGGCCGGCCCAAAAGCCGGTCAGCCGGCAATGCACAAGGCATCACGCGCCCGGCAGGAATCGACAGCCCACCCTTTGCATGAGCCTCAAACGCGATCTTCCTTCCTTTGACGAATCCACCGTGCTGGGCACCTACAGCATGCCCGGTGACGAGCACGTCCGGCACCCGGCCAGCGTCAATGTGTTTGACGCGTGCAATGTGGGTGTGGTGCTGCGTGCGGTCCTGTTTGTGGAGGCCGCTGTGGCTGTCGGTGCCATGTTCGGTCCGGGGCTGTTTGTGGACTGGCTGCTGCGGTTTTCTTCGCTGACCGGTGGTGTGTTGCCCGCCACGCTGTCCTGGCTGATTGCCACCTGCCTGCTCAAGTCGCGGCTGACCAGACTGTCTGCGGCGGGACAATGGGCCGCGGGCATTGCTCTAGGCGCTCTGGCGGGCATCTACGGCTGCGGTCTGCTGTTCATCATGGGCTTGGTAGACCCTGCGCCCTGGTGGGGCAGCGCTTCGGCCGGGGCGCTGCTGTCGTCGGTTCTGGTGGCCGGCCTGGTCTGGCGCGCCAAGGCGCGTACACCCGCGACCACCACGGCCCGGCTGGCAGAGTTGCAGTCGCGCATCCGGCCGCACTTCTTGTTCAACACCCTCAACAGCGCGATTGCCCTCGTGCGCGCGGAGCCCGCCAAGGCCGAGGCGGTGCTGGAAGATTTGAGCGAACTGTTCCGCCACGCGCTGGCGGACCAGGAGGAGTCGGTCACCCTGGGGGAGGAAATCGCGTTGGCCCAGCGCTACATGGCCATTGAGCAGATCCGTTTTGGAGAGCGTCTGCAGGTGCAGTGGACACTGGATCCGCTGGCAGATCAGGCCAGGCTGCCGCCACTGCTGCTCCAGCCGCTGGTGGAAAACGCAGTGCGCCACGGCGTGGAGCCCAGCGCCCAGGGCGCACAGATCCGCATATCCACCGCATGCCGCGGCGGCGTGGTGGTGCTCAAGGTCACCAACTCCACACCTTCGGGCGTTGGCGAGCGCGGGCACGGGCTGGCGCTGGCCAATGTGCGTGAGCGCCTGTCCCTGCTGCACGACGTTCAGGCACGTTTCACCACGGCTTTCAAGGACGGCATTTTCCAGGTACGCATGGAGATTCCGCTGTGACGACGAACCTGCGCGCTCTGGTTGTGGACGACGAGGCGCTTGCCCGTGCGCGCCTGCGCACGTTGCTGGGCGATTGCACGGCCCCCGCCGCCACCGTCGTCGCCGAAGCGGCCCATGCCGTGCAGGCCATGGCGGCGTTGCGCCGCGACAGCTTTGATCTGGTGCTGCTGGACATCCACATGCCGGGGGCCGATGGCATGGCCCTGGCTCAGGCGATTGCACAGTTGCCGCACCCGCCGGCTGTCGTGTTTGTCACGGCGCATTCGGAGCATGCCGTGCAGGCCTTCGAGCTGGAGGCCATCGACTACCTGACCAAACCGGTGCGGCTCGAGCGCTTGCAGCAGGCGCTACAAAAAGTAGAGCGTGCTATCCTTGCCGCCAAAGGGCCACAGCCCGATTTGAATGAAGAACACCTGATCATTCAGGACCGGGGGCGGACGGAGAAGGTGCCACTGGCCGACGTGTTGTACCTCAAGGCCGAGCTCAAGTACATCACCGTGCGGACTGCCGCCAAAAGTTACATCCTGGACGGCAGCCTCAATGAGCTGGAAGAGCGTCACGCCCGGCTGTTCATGCGCATCCACCGCAATGCCCTGGTGGCACGCCGCGCCATGCGCGCGCTGGAAAAGCATTTCGATCCGGAAGAGGGCGAAGGCTGGGCCGTGCGCTTGCGCGATGTGGACGAATTGCTGGCTGTCTCGCGCCGCCAGCTCAGCGCAGTGCGTGAGGCCCTGATCGCCTAGATTCGGCGTTCAGGGGGCAAGTTGAATCCGTCGTGACACATGCATTCCAGTGGAGGCGTCCTACAGCGCTTCACGGTTTATACGGTTGAAGGTCCAGCCAACCCGGCACATACTGCCTTGTGCCGTGCTGGACTGGCTATC
>JAKFXR010000018.1 GCA_021731285.1 Polaromonas sp.
GCCCAACTGGCGGATGGTGGCCCTGAGGCGCTTTCCAAGCTTGATGTAGAGCTTGACGGCTCGGATTCGGTCTTCGTAGGAATACATGAACTACCTCCAGGTAGTCCAAGTTTTTAGCCGCATCCCCCTGGGGTCAAGATTGGATGGAAATCAACACCAGGGTGTCAATCAGGTGTGGAGCATGGATTTCGTCAGCGACAGTCTGGCCAACGGTCGGCGGATTAAATGCCTGACGGTGGCCGATGACTTCAGCCACGAGTGTGTGGACATCGCCGTGGACTGGGGCATCTCAGGTGAGTACGTCACGCGAGTCCTTGATCGTGCCGCTATCTTTCGTGGCTACCCGCAGGCGGTACGCACCGACAACGGCCCCGAGTTCACCAGCAGGGCCTTCATGGCCTGGGCGCATAGCCACGGCGTCAAACACATCCTGATCCAGCCGGGCCGGCCCATGCAGAACGGCTACATCGAGAGCTTTAACGGCAAGTTTCGGGAGGAGTGCCTGAACGAGCAGTGGTTCAAGACGCTGCATCAGGCCCGTTCAAGCATTGCCACTTGGCGACAGGACTACAACGAGGTCAGGCCGCACAGCAGTATCGGGCGCATCCCGCCAGCTCGGTTCGCCGAGTTGCATCGCCAGCGCGCTGGCGATGCAACTCAATTCCCATCAACCATCACGCAGATCGATTAACCTTGCAAACCCGGACTTCCTCAATTTGATTGGTACGCCAGTTGAGGGCAGGTCAAGGTCGGTAGATTGAAGTAAAACTAGTTGTTCCAATAAAGGCGCGTAGGGTTATCTACTAGCACCTGCTGCAGTTGTGCTGGACTACAACAGTCCAACAACGCATTGATCAAATGCCCATCGTTGGGCATGGGGGCTGAAATAGATGGATGGGGCCAGTCACTACCCCAGACCAATTGCCCAGAGTTAGCTTTGAGTAACGCCTCGGTCAAAGGTCTTACATCATCAAAATACTCTCGCTGCGGTGAAATTCGGTAGGCTCCTGAAAGTTTCACCCAAGCTCGTCCTTCACGCACTAGGGCGAGTAAGTTACCAAAGCCTTTACTTTGCATAGCGTCCTCTGCGTTGACATGCCCATAGTGGTCGATCACCAATGGCACGCCGAGGCTAGCCATTTTCACCACCATATCAGGATCTTTATTGATGTCCATCAGCACCTGCAAATGCCAACCAAAGTCTTTGACTTTGGCTATGATTCTTGGCAAATCCTGCACCGCAGCGCCGCCTTCGAAGAGTGCATTACATCGTGTTCCGCGGGCGCCGAGGTCATCCCACCGTGAAATGTCGGCAATCGGTGTATCGGCGTACACCACGGCGACCCCCCGCATCCAATCTCGGTTGTGGCGCAATGTGTCTTCAAAGCTACGGTGATCTGACCCGTACACGCTGGGATGAACTAATACCGCGCGACTCAATCCCAATACCCGTGCCATCGCTTGGTATGCCGTGAGCGACGCCGGGGTTGGCGTATAGCTGCGCTCCGTTGCTAGAGGGTAGTTTGAAAACGACTCAAAAACATGAAAATGACAATCGCTTGCACCTACAGGTAATGCCATCGCTGGCGCAGTTACATCAACATTGAAGGGTAAGTAGGCAGACATAACTTCTTCCTGTGTTTGCGTGTACTGGCAGTTGGTACTTCAACTGAAGACTGCGACACTAGGCTGAACCCACAAACTGCTAGACACATCTACTGGGTCCTTGCGCATCAATTTCCTGGCGGTTTGGCGTCACCTGTTTTTCAGTCGGTGATGGTCCTCAAGGCAGTTAACCTTTTTAAGGTTCGCTTGTGACGGTGAATCCTATATTTGGCGATATCGAGGGTCTTTTTACTCGTTCTCTGTGCGATCGCGCAAATAGCCTGCAACTTCGTCTTTGAGTATTTGAACCAGCTCGGGTATGCGGTTTTTCATCCGGTACGAGGGGCCGGCAACCATCATGGAAAACTGCCTGTCTTCTAGGTTGACTGGCACAGCCAGGCCGACCAGATCTGGCTCGAAGCCGTTAATGTTCTGGGTCCATCCGCGCTTCTGCGACTGCTCGATCTCTTCGTGCAGAGCATCTATGGTCATGATCGTCTCAGGGGCGTAACGTATCCATTCGCACTTTTGCAAAATGACTGTGCGTTCTTTTTTTTGTAGCAGGGAGAGAAGAGCTCGACCAGCTGACGTTGTGTGCGTAGGTACCCGCTGGCCGATTTGTGCGAAATACCGGATGGGAGAGCTGGACTCCACCACTTCGACAAAGATCGTCTGCGGGCCGGACAGCGCACACAGAGCAGCCGTTTCATCGGTGCGCTGCGCGATGTGGGCAATGCAGGCGCGCAGCCGCTCGGAAATCGGCCCTCCCGCAATGGCATCGTTGGCCAGCTTCAACAGCTTCATTGACGGGTAATAACCACCCCGAAACTTGGGTTCGTACAGAAAACCGCTGCTACAAAGGGTTTCAATCAGGTTAAATGTGCTGGAACGCGGCCAGCCAAAATGGTCAGCAATTTCCGTAAGCGTGGCCGCGCTACGCCGGCTGGCGAACAACTCAAGGATCTGAAAAACGTTCTGGACTTGCCTAACGATCATAAGCGCCCATTGATGCTCTATGTAAATGCTTACAGGAAATCAGCAAAGTATAGCTGTGGCCTATTTTGTTCAGTTCAGGCAGTCCAGTGTGTTTAGAAGGGCTTGCGCCTCCGTTTGCGCATGGGAAAACGGCAGCCCATGGCGAGCGCCCGCTACGACGCGTAACTGGGCGTGTTTTACGTGGCGTACGAATTCGTATCCGTGTTCGATAGATATAAAAGGACTGGCGTCGGGCAGGACCATAGCTGTCGCCGCGTTCAGGTTCTGCAGCTGTGGCGTCAAGTTCAGTTTCGCCAAGACTCCGCCGAGACCAATAGCCACCCAAGGCAGGGTTTTGGACTGTTCGCGCTCAAACCAGGCGAGAGCCCCGGGACTACAGGCGTCAGCGTGAAACCGATTGATCATCATGCGCTGGCTCCAGCCTTTACTGCTGCCCTCGGCAAACTGCTGCTCCCACTTGTCCAGTTCGCCCAGACCCTGGCCTTTAAAGGTGCCGTTGAGCATCCGAAGCGACTCCACGCGGTCGGGGCGTGCGAGGGCAGCGGCCAGAACCACGGTGGCACCGAACGACTCGCCCACCAGATGTACCCTATGGTGGCCTGCCGCGTCGACGACATCCCACACGTCATCCACCATTTCCTGCAAAGACCAAAGGTGTGGCTTGTCGGGGACTATGGAGTTGCCGAAACCCCGCATGTCGAACTGCACGACAGGGTAGCGTGCTGCGATGATAGGCACCCATTCGCTCCAGATGGAGTGATTGGTACCGATGCCATGGTGAAAGAGCACGGCCGAGCCCTTGCTGCACCAAGGCGGGCGGATATCAGTGGTTTGGTAAAAAAGGCCGCGTGAGGTTTCAGGCATTACTGATCTCGGCGGTCAGATCAATGACACCTTGCTGATCTTTTACCAGCAGATGCCGCTGTATCTTTTGGGTTTCGGTACGAGGTATGGTTTGCACGTGCTGTAGGTAGCGCGGAATCATGTGCGCAGGAACTTTTTCGCGCAGGAAACGCACCAGATCATCGGGGATCAGCGGCGCAGCGCTGACGATCACCGCCTTGATCTCTTCGCCGTAGATCTCGTCGGGAACAGGTACAACGGCGGCGTCGCGTATGGCCGGATATTCGAGCAGCGCAATCTCGATTTCGAACGGGGAAATGTTCTCGCCGCCGCGTCGAATGATTTCCTTAAGCCGGCCCTGGAAAAACAGATAACCGTCTTCGTCAATGAGCCCTATGTCACCGGTGTGAAACCACAAATTACGCGTTGTTTCCCAAGTTGTGGCCGGGTCGTTCCAATAGCCCAGAAGGAATATAAAAGGATTCTCCGGGCGCAGGACAATTTCCCCGGCTGTACCCGCCGGCAGAGTGTTGTCGTAGGCGTCAACCACACGTACAGAAACATCGGGGCGGGCTTTACCGCATGAGCCGTAACGATAATTCTGTGTGCTGTTACTAGTTACCCAGCCACCGACCTCAGTCATGCCGTACAGTTCGTAAGGCGTGATGCCAAAGCGGTCCTGCAGAGCAGACCACACGCTAGCTGGACAGCCCCCGCCCATGCAGCGTGTTATGGGGTGGTCAAGGCAGGGGTCTTTTATGCGGGTGGTCAGCATAGACAACACGGTTCCCACATACGTGAACATAGTGCATCCGAAGCGTCGTGCATCATTGAAAAACTGGCTTACCGAGAATCGTGGGCGTAGCACGATTGCGCAGCCCGTCTCCAAGGCTGACATCACTGCATACATTTGCGGGTTAGTGTGAAACAGCGGCAGAAAGACCATGATTCTGTCCTCTGCCGTGATCTCCAAGTACTGCACCATCTGACGCCCACTGGCCAGAAATGCCTCGTGACAGTTAAGCACCCCTTTCGCGCGTCCCGTGGTGCCCGATGTATAAATGATGCTAACTGGATCAGAGCCATGGCCCTCATAGACCGTATCGGCGCTGAATGTGGCTAGCTGCGCCAGCAGATCGTCTTCAGACTCAAGCGTGAAGCAGAAACGAATGCCGGGAAGGTCGTTCAAGTAGGCTGCTTTTTCGTCAAGCAAACTCGATTCGATGATCATTGCCGACGACTCGCTTTGCGTCAGTGTGTAGCGCAGGCTCTCACCGATCAGACCGGTGTTCACCGACACAGCAATTGCGCCTATGTTGGCAATGGCGAACCATCCGATCAGAAAGGCGGGACGGTTCCCGCACACCAAGGCCACGCGATCGCCGCGTCTGATGCCTCGCGCGCGCAACATCGACGACATGCGAAGCGAGTGATCAAGAAGTTCACTCCATGAAATTGAGCCACCGTCGAAGACCACGGCTGCGTTGTCCCCGTGCTTTTGTGCCTGGTGGTACAGCCGCGAACAGATGGTCAAGCCGCTCATGCACTTACCTTCGCGTTTGGTCTAATGCCGGCGATGGGCATCAGCGCCTTGCCGATAGTGTTTTTTAGTATCTCGCTGGAGCCGCCGGCCACTTCGTACGCCTTGGCATCGCGCAAATAGCGACCGAAAGGCGCGTTTTCCATGATGCCGTAGGCACCGCATATCTGGGCGCATTGGCTTGCAACTTGAGTGGCTACCGCTGATGCTTTGAGCTTCGCTTCGCTACCCCAGCGTGCAATTTGATCATCGGCGTCCAACGCCCTCGCAGCGTGATAGGTGAGCACCCGGGCCCCATCGATGTCGGTGAGCATGTCTGAAAAGTACCATTGAATACCTTGGAAGTTCAACACCCGTTGGTCAAAGGCGACGCGATCACGAGCAAACGTCAATGCTCCTTCAAACGCTGCTCGTGCGATACCCAAGCTGATTGCTGCGGCCAAGGTGCGTGAGTAATTCAACACGGTGACAGCCTGCCTCACACCTTTTCCTTCTTGTCCGATAAGGTGATCGGCGGGAACCCGCACTGCGTCGAGCCGCACATTCATGTGAGGGCCATTGCGCAGACCGAAAGTAGCCGAATTGGACCCCTCGTACATGGACAGGCCTGGCGTGTCTCGTGGAATGGCAAACACAGAGACGCCAACGTCTGTTTCAGCCAAGATGATGAATAGTTCAGCAGCCGTGGCTGACGTGATGAAGTGCTTTTCGCCCTGAATCACCCATTCCTGGCCCTGGAGTTGCGCTTTGGTATCCAGCTTGCGAATGTCGCTGCCATGGCTGGCTTCGGTAAGTGCATATGACGACAGCAGGCCCTGACCGAAGGCCGGCAGATAGCGTTGCTTGAGGGTTTCCAGACCAAACAGGTTGATCATGTTTTGGGCCTGATAAATAGTGATCAGAGAAATCCCGACGGCCGCGCTGGCGGCGCCGACTTCCTCAAATACGGCAGCACCGTGGGTGTACGACAAACCTTGTCCGCCGTATTGCCTGGGCAAGGTAACGTTGTTGTAGCCGCCACGGGCCATTTTTTTCAGAATGTCTACCGGATATACATCGTGCTTGTCGATGTTCGCCGCATGTGGAACTATGTGGTCGTCGGCGAAAGTTTGCAGTTCTCGAACGTAGGCCGAATCAACCATAGCGGGCCAGAGAGCCCCCCTGTCCATATCGGCAATATCGGAGTTCATTGTTTGTAGTCCATTGTTTGGGGAAGCCACGTTGCCAGTTCCGGCCAGTAAGCAACGGCGTACATCATCAGCACAGCCATAACCACGTAAGGCACGATTGACCTGATGATGCTTTCAAAAGGGACCTTACCTATTTGCGACACTGTGAACAAATTGATGCCCACTGGGGGTGTGATCTGTGCAATTTCTATGGCAAGTACCACGAAAATGCCGAATGCCAGCGGATCCATCCCTATAGCCATAGCTACCGGATATAGGATGGGGATGGTGATCAACATCATGGAGAGAGCCTCCAAGAACATGCCCAGCACAAGGTAAAAAACTATCATCAGCGTCAAGGTGCCAAAGAAGCCTAGCCCTGAGCCGGCGATCACTTCAGTGAGCAGTAGGGGTACCCGGGTTACGGTAAGGAAATGCGTCAGCAGGGCGCCAAATGCCACCAACATTAGAATCATTACAGATGCATGCGTGGCCGATAAGCCGGCTTTGTATAGCTTCCGAAGATTCAGCGTGCGCGATGCAAAACCGACGACAACGGTATAAACAACCGCTAAGGCGGCAACTTCGGTGGCGGTGGCCAGACCAGAATAAATTCCGTAAAAAATGAGAATAGGCAGCAACAGTATGGGACCGGCATTCACAGTTGCTTGCCCGATTTCCCGGGCAGTGGGCTTTTTACTTCCGGGGTCTCGAGGATTTGTCAGTATGGTGTAGACAGCCATCAGGGTGGCCAGCGCTATACCAGGCATCACGCCCGCCACGAACAGGGCGCCGATCGACTGATTGGTTAGCACGCCGTACAACAGCAGCGCAATTGATGGCGGAATAAGAATCCCGAGCGTGCCGCCAGCGGCAATTAGCGCACCTGACCGGCCTGGCGGGTAGCCGTTTTGTTTCAGTATAGGAATGGCGACAAGCCCTATGGTCGCAGCCGTGGCTACGCTGGAACCGGATATGGCAGCGAAGATGGCACAGGCAATGACGGTGGCCACCCCCAGTCCGCCGCGTATGTTTGACACCAGCGCAGCAGCGAAAGTGAACAAGCGCTTGGATAAGCCTGTTTCCTGTAAGAGCGTGCCGGCCAGAATATATAGAGGCACGGCCAACAGAACAAAGCTGTTCAGTGCGTTGTAGGCATTCAGTGCGGCGTCTTGGAAAAGATTGTCACGGCCCAGCACAAAGCCGCCAAGCACGGCGCTGGCCCCCATAGCCACGAACACAGGGACGCTGCATACCAGGCAGAGTACGAAGAATGCGATGATGCCAAGGACTGCGTATTCCATGGTCATATCACCTCGTTAGAACTTTTGGCATCGCGTGCGGAAGCGCCTTCTGCGAAAAACCGCAGTGTTTCGCGCACATTGGCCAGTATCAGCAGCACGCCGCCAAGAAGGAGCAAGACCTGAAGTATCCACATGGGGACTTGAAGTATTGTTGGGGTGCTCAGATTCAGCATCAGTGAAAACGAAATCAGCTTCCAGGCCCCATAAGTGAAGCCTACGGCGAATCCCAGGCACACCACGAGATTGAACAGATCGAAAGCAGCCCGCACCGGGCGCGGGCACAGATCGCGCACAAGAGTCATGCGGAAATGGCCATCCACGTTTTGAGTGGCACCAACGCCCAAGAATGCGACTGCAAGCATCAAGTAGATGCTGACCTCGGAGGCCCATAGTGTTGGCGCACCCATGCTGCGAAGAATGACATCGTAGGTGACGGTGGCCGCCAGCAGCCATATGACGATGGTGGCTATTACGCCACCCGCCGTGCCTAGCGTATCGATCAGGACGACTATTTTTTGCTGCGGCGCTTCGTCATGCGTGGATGCCATGAGGGCTCCTTAGTTTTTGAACTGCGAATTCATTTCGGGACTGAGCTTGTCAGTAATTTTCTTGAGCAGGGGACCAGTGGCATTTTTCCATTTCGGATATTCGGGTTGGTTTGGTGACAGGAACGTGACGGTCATGCCTCGTTTTTCGTAGTCCTTGGTCAGATCGCCGATTTCATCGACGATGGCTTTGCGGTTCTGGTGACTGGCGATGTCCATGGACTTCAGAAATGCCTTGCGGTCACCTTCTGGGAGGCTTTCAAACCAGGGTTTGTTGGCGGCCCACCCCATCATGGTCGTTCCCAGAAACGATGCCGGCACCATCACGTGTTTGGCAACTTCGTAGACTCGCTGGCTGCTGACGCCTTGGAAGCCCAGAATTGCAGCGTCGATGGTGCCGTACTGCATGGCGGAGTAGATGTCGGCAAACGCCAGGTTTACGGGTGAACCACCAAAGGCTTTCACGGCCTCTGCCTGGCCCTCAGAGAACACACGCACCTTCATGCCCTTCATGTCTTCAGGTGACCTGATCGGCTTCTTCGATGCGATGGCTGGTGGGCCAAGGTCCGCCATGCCGACCAGAACGGTATTTTTCTGCTCGAATTTTTTCTGCAGAACGCTCATCAGTCCATTGGGTGCATCGATCAGTTGGTCGAGTTGCTGCATCGTCAACCCGGTAGGCGCGTCCATGATGCGGGTGTCGGGAACGGTGCCAGTCCAGCCGTTAATCGTTATCCAGCCGAGTTTCACCTGACCCGTTGGAATGGCGATGGGCATACCTTTGTCTTCGCCCAACTGACCGCCCGGAAAGTGTTGCAGCACAAGATTGTGAGGCTTGGTGTCTTTAAAGGCTTGTTCCAGAGCAGGAACAAAGTGGCGAATGTTGATGTGATTGGTACCACCCCACGTTGCCAGTGGAATAGCGGTATCGGCAGCGCTGGCGGAAGTCGCGATAGCCGCGGTCAAGCCTATGCTGGCGAGTACTCTTGTGATTTGTTTCATGGTGATGTCTCCTAGGGTGGTGGAATTGATTCAATAGAAGGTTTTCTTTTGATTTATTGCCCGTCGAAGCGCTTGACCATGCGAGTGGCTGTGTATGAGAGCACACAGTCGCCATGCTGGTTCGTTACGTCATTCAATGCCGTAACGATGCCTCGGCCGGGTTTAGATGTGGGGCGCGCATGGGTTACTTCGCATCGCACATGAATGGTGTCGCCAGCGAGAACCGGCTTGTTGACTTTAAGCTCCATGCCCAGAAATGCGAGCCCTGTGTGCTGCATGACAGATTGCATGAGCAGGCCCTCAGCAAAGGAATACACCAGTGCGCCTGGGGCCAACCGGCCCTTGATCAGGGATTCGTTCTCGAGATAGTCGAGATTGGTAAACAGTACTTCGAGCATACCGGTGACGCAGACGAAATTAGTAATGTCTGTGTCTGTGATGGTTCGGCCTACGGTTCGAAACTTGCGTCCGATCGTCCATTCTTCGTATGGAATGCCCAAGCCGACGATAGGCAGATTGTCTGCAGTGATTGCCATTATTTACCTCCATATTCACATACATGAATTACAATTACATGTGCATGAATTCAGTATCAACGAATGCACGCAAAAATTGACTGGGGTTTTCCCCGATTATTCGGATGATTTACTGAACATCTGACGATGGATCAACCGGCCGGGATCTAGCTGCATGTGTACGCCGAAAGTTCACTCTCATAAACGCGACTAAGCTTGGGAGGCTCCACCAACGAGCTTGTTGGAAGTGGGATTTCCCTGAAATAACGGACACTGGACTTGGCCCGCTTTCGTAGACACATTTCAGCTTCCAGTACGAAGCTGCGCGAACGCAAGCTGGCACAGCAGGTCTAGTATCCGAAAATGGAAATTTATATCTTTTGGAATCGGTATCAGGCCGCAATATCGGTTGCCTGATACCGGTCACTCGCCAGAGACCGCTTGTGGCCCAAAGAGCCTGTTTGAGAATCGCAGC
This sequence comes from Polaromonas sp., assembly GCA_021731285.1. Classification (GTDB taxonomy): domain Bacteria; phylum Pseudomonadota; class Gammaproteobacteria; order Burkholderiales; family Burkholderiaceae_C; genus Polaromonas. The sequence continues at coordinate 9,995 of JAKFXR010000018.1, forward strand.
TTTCGAAGACAAAGCGGAATTGCAGGAGTTTGAATCGACTGCCCTAAAGCCGACATTGACTGTCGTTCTTCGAAAGTGCCGGTGACTGCCCGAATTGCAGCATTACCAGTCGTTGGTGACCGGCAACTTTCCTGTCGCCCCATTCATATTGGCAGGCCAAACAGGCGATTCAAACCCACTGAGGGTGGCCTTGCGTGTGGCGCAGTCCTCACACCCACGCCGCTGCGGAGGACCGGAAAGTACTATGGCATCAACAGCAGGACCGCTCCACCATCCGTCCAGAAGGGATCACCGGCAGCATTTTTTCCATGTTGCGGCGGCGTTACCCTTATCGTTCCGTCGAGCATCGCACCGACCTTCACCAGATCGCTGGCAACGAGCGCCCTCTCGTCATCAATAGTTGCCTCAATGCGATGGGTCGGAAGGTGCAGGCTTTGTGCTCTGTCGCATTAAGCGGTTTTTGTCATCAAATGACGTTGATTTCATTGAAGATTTTTTGGTGATTAAAGCGACAGAATCGTTGCGTTAGCAGCTACTGCGTGCAGCGTGCCCGCAAGATCCTCTGCCCATCCCAGTTCCGGAAGCCGATCGAGCGGGCAGCACGCTGCTGATTCAGCGCTTTAACACCAGGGCATCGACCGCCATCACGCCCCGGCCTTCGGCCATGATCATCACAGGGTTGATCTCGGCCTCCTGCACCGCATGCTGTGGCTGGAGCGCCAGTTGCGACAGGGCGCTGATGGCGAGGGCCAGGGCCGGCAGGTCGCCGCGCTGCTTGCCGCGCAGGCCCGAGACGGTCTTGAGCGCGCGTACTTCGCCGATCATCTCCTGCGCCGTGGTAACACTGACGGGCGCCAGCCGTATGCTGCGGTCGCGCGCCACCTCGGCCCAGATGCCGCCGGCCGCCAGCATGATGATGGGCCCCGCTTGCGGGTCGACCCTGTAGCCGATCAGCACCTCGGCCAAGCCTTGGCGCATGGGCTGGATCAATGCAAGGTCGGCCGCTATGCCCGGGGCGCACTGCGCCAGATTGGCGCGCAGGGTGGCCAGTGCCGCCTGAAGACCAGCACGATCCGAGACGTTGAGCACCACCCCGCCGATCTCGGTCTTGTGCGGGATCTCGGCCGAGCAGACCTTGACCGCCACCGGGTAGTCGAAAGGCAGGGCCTGGGGCGCTTCGCCATCGATGCGGGTGGTGACGCAAGGCGCATGGGGCACACCGAGGTGATCTAGCAGCTCATAAGCCTGGGCTTCGCTCAAGGTCCGGGCTTCGGAGCCGGTGGTGGTGCCGCTCAACTCGGCCAGGGCCAGCGGTGAACGGCGGCCGAAGACGGCGGCAATCACGTCGGCGCAGGCCTCAGGCGTGCGAAAACAGGGAACCTGGGCCGCCGTCAGCTGGGCGATGGCCTGGGGTGCATCTGGAACGATCATGGCGGCGAGGGGCTTGGCGCTGTCAGCGCTATCGATGATGGGCTTGACCGCCAGTTCCGGCTGCGAGCGCGCCGACGATCCCACCACGGCCAGCACCAGGTCGAATTCCGGTGCCGCCAGCATGATGTCCAGCGCGCCTTTCATCACGTCGTAGCGGGCACCGGCCAGGGTCAGGTCGGCGACCCGGCCAGGGTTCACCGAGATGCCGGCCGCTGCCAGCTTGGCCAGGGTTTCGGCCGAGGCCGGTTCGGCATCGATGCCGCGGATGCCGAGCTGGTCCACCACCATGGCCGCGCCACCGCCCGTCGTGGTGACGATGCCGACCCGCCGCGGCGCTGGTTTGCCCAGGGCCAGGGGCACCCTTGATGCCAGGGGCTGGCTCTCCAGCAGCGCTTCGAGGATGCCGACCCGGGCAATGCCGCAGTCCTTGAGGAAGGCATCGGCAACGTCGTCCTCACCGGCCAGCACGCCGGTATGGGTCACTGCCATTTCGGCCGCTGCTGCCGAACGCCCCAGTTTGTAGGCGATCACGGGCTTGTGACGTTTGGCCGCCTCGACGGCAAAGGCCCGCAGCGCGGCGCCATGGTTCAGGCTTTCGAGAAAAAGAACGTAGCCGTCGATCCCGGGGTCGTCCAGTGTCGCGGCGCATATCTCGCCGATGCTCAGATCCACCTCGTTGCCGACCGATACCAGGCCGGCGAAGCCGACGCTGCGGGCACGGCCGCGCGAGACCAGGGCGCCGATCATGCTGCCACTGTGCGATGCGACAAAGACGCGTCCTGTCGGAATATCCGGTTCGGCAAAGGCGGCGTTGGCCGTCAGCACCAGCCTGGCGCGCGGATTGATCACGCCAAGGCTGCTCGGGCCGAGCAGGCGGATGCCGGTCTGCATGATGATGCTGCGCAGTTCCTGCTCCCGTGCCGCGCCTTCGGGGCCCGATTCGGAAAAACCGCTGGCCAGCACCGTGACCAGCTTGATGCCCAGGCGCGCGCATTCGGCCACCGTATCGATCACGGTCCCGGTCGGCGTCAGCACGAAGACATGGTCCGGCACCTCGGGCAGGGCCGAGAGCGAGGGCCAGGCCCGCTCACCCTGGACTTCGGGACGGCGCGGATTGACCAAGTAGACCGTGCCGGCAAAGCCGGCCTGGCGAAGGAAGCGCTGCGGCCGGCCGGCCGTCTTGGTCGCGTCGTCGGAGGCGCCGACGATGGCGACACTGCGTGGATTGAGCAGCAATTGCGCGAGCTCAGAACCGATTGCCGACTGAAAAGCCATTGTATTGGATCGTTAGTGAGTGTTAGTCCATTCTCTGTCAACTACCGTCCATCGAGCAATTCTGATCTGGTGCGCAGGCATAATGAAAAGTACTTTCTGCTGAATCGGCTAATTGAACTGCGCACGAAGTCGCCCGTCTGATTGGCACGCACCGACTGGACTGACAAGGACATGCCCCCCCGCATCCCACCACTGAATCCGCTCAGGGTATTCGAAACCGTGGCGCGCACCGAAAACCTGACCGGCGCAGCTCACGAGCTGCATGTCACGCAATCGGCGGTGAGCAGGCAGATCTCGGTGCTCGAATCCTACCTCGGGGTCGAATTGCTGCGCCGCCAGCGCCATGGCGTGAGTCTGACCCGGGTCGGCCGGGCCTATGCCGAGCAGATCGTTCCCGCCTTTGTCTTGATTGCGAACGCAACCGAGGAGTTGCTCAAGGACAACAGCCAGGACGCGCTGAAGGTGCGCACCTACACCACCTTTGCCGCCAAATGGCTGATCCCGCGCTTGCCGAATTTCCATGTCAGTCATCCCGGCATCGAGGTGCGTCTCAGCACAGCCGTTCCCGACGTGGATTTCGACCGCGACACGGTCGACATGGCCATCCAGTTCGGTGACGGTCATTGGCCCAATGTCCAGGCCGACCTGCTCTTCACGGATCAGATCGAGCCGGTCTGCTCGCCGCGCTTCCTGGCCCAGCATGCGCCCGAGCGCCAGCATCCTGAATCCCTGCTTCGGCAGCGTCTGCTGGTTTCCCACTATCGGCGCAACGACTGGGACGACTGGCTGGATGTCAATGACCTCAAGGACATGTGCGCAGGCAGGGACCGCATGAGTTTCGGCAGCTCGGTTCTGACCCTTCAGGCCGCCGTTGACGGTCTGGGCATCGCCATCGGCCAGACCCGCCTGCTCTCGGCGGACTTCGAAACGGGGCTGCTGGTGCGTCCCTTTGCCCGGACTCGGTGGAAACCCCTGCGCAGTGAGCGCGCCTATTACCTGCTGCGCCCCTTGCACCAGCGCGAAACCCGCAAGGCCCAGGTGTTCCGCGAATGGCTGCTGCAAACCGTCAAGGAGCTCCCGCCGCTGGCGGATGGACCGGCGCCGTCATCCGGGCTCATTGAACCAGTCGCATAGCAGGGAGTTGATCTCACCGGGGCGTTCGTACTGCACCCAATGGCCAGCGCCGGCAATGAGCATGCTGCGGCGGTTCGGATGGCCCTGGGCTAGGGCTTGCGCGGCGGCAGCGGCCTGGGCCGTCGGGTCGTGCTCGCCCCAGGCCATCAGCACCGGAATTTGCAGCCGGTCCAGTGCCCGGCGCATGTCATCGCCATGGGAAATTTTCTTGCTTCGCAGCCGTGCCCGCTCGCTGGCTTCGCGGTGGATGAGCAGGGCCAGGGCATCGACGGCGCCGCGCTCGTGCATCATCAGCTGGGCCAGGTTGTGCCGATGGGCCTCGGTCTGGGCTTCGCCGGGCGGCAACAGGCGCCAGTTCTTCAATGAGATCTGGCTGCGCGGCTGGCCGTGACCCGTCGGACCCAGCAGCGCCAGCCTGCTGACGCCGCCGCGCGCCAACGCCAGATTGGAAGCCAGGATCGCACCAAAGGAAAAGGCCGCGACCCCGATTTCCTGGCTGGTGCCCATCAGGCTGTCGATGTTCTGGCGCAAGGCATGCACCAGCCGCTCCAGGCTGGCCGGCGCAGCCAGTTCCTGCGATTCACCGCAGCCGGGGAGATCGGGCAGCCACAAGGTGTGATGCCGGACCAACGCATCGATATTGCGCACCCAGTGCAGCCAGCTTCCGTTGCCGCCGTGGATCAGAACCAGCGGCGGACCGCTGCCGATGCGGCGCCAGCGGATGCTGGTTTTCTCAAACCTCGCCTCCAGTTCCTCGCTGCGCTTTTCGATCCCGACGATCAGCGCCCTGGCCTGCTCCTGGCCCATGGGGACTGCCACGACTGCGTCAATCTAGACTGAGCTTGATGGATTTGATGACCTTGCCCATCTCCTGGTGCTCGTGCGCCAGAAAGCTGCGGAATTCCGCTGGCGTACTGCCGACGACCACCGCTCCCTGCGAGCGCAGCTTCTCCAGGATGTCGGGCGAAGCCAGGGCCTTGCTCACTTCGCGCTGCAGCTTCTCGACGATTTCAGGCGGGGTCTTGGCCGGGGCCAGCAGACCGCTCCAGGAGTCGATCTCCACACCCGCCAGACCCGCTTCGGCCATGGTCGGCAAATCGGGCAGTTGCGGCAGCCGTTTGGTCGAGGCCACCGCGAGCGCGCGCAGCTTGCCTTCCTTGAAATAGGGCACGGACCCCAGCGAGGTCATGAAGCCCATCGAGACCTGACCGCCTAGTAGATCGTTCAGTGCCGGTGCTGCCCCTTTGTAGGGAACGTGGATCAGCTGGATGCCCGCCTTTTGCTGCAGCATCTCGCCGGCCAGATGCTGGGTGCCGCCGGCGCCGGACGAGCCATAGCTCAGCTTGCCAGGCTCCTTCCTGGCCATGGCGATCAGCTCGGCGATGGTTTTGGCTGAATTCGGGTGGACGGCCAGAATGCTGGGCGCCGACATCACCTGGCTGATCGGCTCGAAGCTGCGCAGAGCGTCATACTTCAAATTCTTGTAGAGGTGGCCGTTGCTGGTCAGGGGCGCTGCCGCCATCAGCAGCGTGTAGCCGTCGGGCTCGGCCCTGGCGACTATTTCCGAGGCCAGGTTGGAACCAGCGCCGGGCCGGTTCTCGACGGTGACGCTCTGTCCCAGCGCAGTCTGAAGCTTGGCCGCGATCAAACGCGCCGCCAGATCGGTCGGCCCGCCAGCGGAATAGCCCACCACAATCCTGACTGGCGCATTCGGATAGTTTGCCGCGCTGCCCTGAGCTTGCGCCAGGCCCGCCAAGCTACCCAGCATCATTGCAGCAGCGCTCAACGCTGTCCGTCTGGTAACATTTTTCATCTCTGTCTCCTTTTGGTTGTGATTGGATTGGAAATAGTCAGGCGGCCTTGGCGGGCCGCTGCGAGAAACTGCGCTCGAACACGCCTTCGGCAATCCGGTTCTTGAGCATCTCGACCGAGCCGCCGGCGATCATCCAGCCGCGAATGCGGCGCACGCAATATTCAACGATTGATTCGCGACTGTAGCCCATGGCTCCCATGGCCTGCAACGCTTCGTTGCCGACGTCCCAGCCCGCCTGGTTGCAGGCCAGTTTGGCCATGGCCGTGCTGTGGGCGCTGGGCAGGCCGTGCTCGCCTTCCATGGCCGCCTTGTACAGCAACAGTTGCGCCGATTCGAGCTTGAGCGCCATTTCGGCGAACTTCCACTGAAGGCCCTGGAACTCACACAGGGGTCGGCCGAACTGCTTGCGGATGAGCACATGCTCGCGCGCAATGTTGAAACAGTGGCGCCCCAGCGCCAACGAACGGGAGGCATTGCCCAGACGCTCGACGTTGAAGCCCGATATCTGCTTTTTGAAGCCGCCCGGACCGAGCAGCAAATTGGCGGCTGGAATGCGGCAGTCCTCCATGTAGAGCTGGCACCATTCCTCGCCGCTCATGAAGGCCGATGGTTCGCCTATGCTGAAACCCGGCGTGCCGCGCTCGATCAGTACCGAACCGATGCCGTCGACTCCAGGGCCGAAGCGCACGTAAATCAGGAACAGCGAAGCGTCCGGGCTGTGGGTGGAAAACACCTTGCTGCCGTTGATCACGTAGTGATCGCCGTCCCGGCGGGCGCTGGTCTTGAGTTCGGTCACGGCGGAGCCGGCATCGGGCTCGGTCATGCCCAAAGAAATCAGTTTCTGCCCGCTCAGCAGCTCGGGTAGCCAGCGTGCCTTCTGCCCGGGGCTGGCGTATTCAACGAAAGTGCGGATCGGGCCGAAGTTGCCGGCCTGCACGATGTCGGCGCTTTTCGGGCAAACCAAAGCCACCTCCTGGATGGCCAGCACCGCGTGCATCAGCGAGCCGCCTTGGCCGCCGTCCTGCTCGGCAAAGGCGATGCCCAGCAGGCCTTGCCCGGCCAACAGACGCGCCACCTCGGATGGGTAGGCCGACGAATGGGCCCGTTGCAGCGCGCCGACCGCCAGTTTGTCTTGCGCAAAGCGGCGCACTGCGTCGGCAAAACTCGCATGCTCTTCGCTTAAATTGAAATCCATGCTTTTTCCCTTAAAAACTGCTAATAGTTTGAATTCTGACCAAATGGCGGCGCCTGAGAGCTTCAGATTGCGCACGGAGCCATGACGAAAGCTCATGGCATGGCAACAAATCGGAAGGGGCCAACCCCCGAGACTGCAGCGAATATCAACTCTGGCGGCAACCCGCCACTACAGTCACTCAAAGCACATGAAAACGACAACTCAGACCCTGGCCCAGTTTGCCTGCGCCTTGAATCAGCAGCCTCTTTCGCCCGAGGTCATCCACCATGCCAAGCGCGCCGTGATCGACTGGCACGCGGCCCTGTTGCCGGGCGCAGTCGTCGCGCCGCCGACTCTGCTGGAGCAGGCCCTGGCCGCGGACCTGGACCGTGGGCAGGCCAGCCTTGCCCTGGGACGTGCGGCCACCACGCGCACGGCAGCACTGATCAACGGCACCGCAGCCCATACGGTGGAAGTCGACGACATTTACCGCGATGCCATCTACCACCCGGGCGCCCCGACCATTGCCGCCGCCTGGGCCGTGGGCCAGGAAACCAGATCGACCGGCCTGGACGTACTGCTTGCCGTCGTGGCCGGGTACGAGATTTCCACCCGCATCGGTGCCGCCCTGGGCCGGGCCCACTACAAGTATTGGCACAACACCGGCACCGTGGGCAGCTTCGGCGCCGCGGCCGCCGCGGCCTCGCTCTACCGGCTCGAGGCCGGCCCCTATGCCCATGCCCTGGCCACGGCAGGCACCTTTGCCGCCGGCCTGCAGCAAGCGTTCCGCATGGATTCGCTGTCCAAGCCCCTGCATGCCGGACGCGCCGCCGAGGCCGGGGTGCTGGCGGCCCAAGCGGCGCGCGCCGGGGTCACCGGCTCACTCGACATCCTCGAAGGTGAGGCCGGCATGGGCGTGGCCATGAGTAACGGCCCGGACTGGCAACAGGCGGTCGCCACCCTGGGCCGCGACTTCCATATCAACAGAATGACTTTCAAGAACCATGCCTGTTGCGGCCATACCTTCGCGGCCATCGACGGCGCCCTGGAAGTGCAGCGCCGCCTCGGTGTCACGGCCGGCGACATCGCCCGGGTGCAGGTTGCCACTTACCGGCCCGCGCTGGAGGTGGCGGGCTACGAGAACCCGCAGACCCCGGCCGAGGCCCGCTTCAGCGTCAAGTACGTGGTTGCCACCGCCTTGATTTACGGCAGTGTGCGGCTGTCGGCATTCGAGTCGCAACGCTTGGCCGACCCGGCGATCCGCGAATTGATGAAGCGTATCGAACTGACGGTTGATCCCGAGCTCGACGCCGGCTTTCCGGGCCAACGCGCGGCCCGGATCACGATGGGAACCCGCGACGGTCGCAGCGAGAAGTACCTGCAGCCCACGCGCAAGGGCGACCCCGAGCAGCCGCTCAGCGATGCCGACCTCGACGACAAGTTCATCGAGCTAGCCGCGCCCGTGGTTGGCGCTGGCCAAGCGAAAGCCATGCTGGTCCGGCTCTGGCGGCTGGACAGTGAACCGCATATCCGCTGGGCCCCGCACTGACCGGGCCCTTGGCTTTCGATTGCTGCAAACTGTCGCCCAGGCAGGGCTGCAAGCTTATAAAAAAGGAAACGTGAAATCTCTGTCGTGAATGCTGCCCATACACCACCGCAAGCGCCTGGTCACCATCGCCTATTGACCGGTGTTTTCCATCGAAAGAGGGCCAGGAGCCGAACTTGAAATATTACCCGCCCACGCTGGGAGCAAGGCCGCACCGTCTTTGCGCCTGCCCAAACCGGCCTTGCATTGATCCCCGCAGACCACCAAGACTATGAATACCCATCTTGTTCCCGACGTGCTCATCAGCGAGGTTGGCCCACGCGATGGCCTGCAGTCAGTCAAAGCCACCATGCCCACGGCGAACAAGTTCAAATGGATCGACGCGCTGGTTGCCGCCGGCCTGCGCGAGATTGAAGTGTGCTCGTTCGTTCCGGCCAAACACTTGCCGCAAATGGCCGATGCAGCCGAAGTCGTGCGCCATGCGCTCAAGCACCCGGGCGTGACGGTCATGGCACTGGTGCCCAACCTGCGCGGCGCCAAGGAGGCGCTCAGGGCCAACGTGCACAAGCTGACCATCCCGGTCTCAGCCAGCGCCGCGCACTCGCTGGCCAACGTGCGCAAGACGCGGGAGGAGATGATCGAGGAGGTTCGCGCCATCGTCCGTCTGCGCGACGAAATCGCCCCTGGCGTGAAGATCGAGGCCGGCATTGCCACCGCATTCGGCTGCACCCTGCAGGGTGAGGTGCCGGAGGGCGATGTGGTCTGGATGGCCAGTCAATGCATTGCCGCTGGGGCCGACGAGTCCGGCCTCTCTGACACCACCGGCATGGCCAACCCGGCGCAGGTGCGCCGCCTGTTCCACAAGGTGCGCGCCGCCATCGGCGACAAGACGGGTGCGGCCCACATGCACAACACGCGCGGCTTGGGGCTGGCCAACTGCCTGGCAGCGTATGACGCAGGCGTGCGCACCTTCGACAGTTCCCTGGGCGGACTCGGCGGCTGCCCCTACGCCCCCGGGGCCTCGGGCAACGTGGTCACCGAAGACCTGGTATTCATGTTCGCGGCCATGGGCATTTCCACCGGCGTCGATATCGCAAAACTCATCGCCGCGCGCGAGCCGCTCAAAGCCGGCCTGCCCGGCGAACCGATCTACGGCATGACGCCCGAAGCCGGGCTGCCAAAAGGTTGGTCCCAGTGTGCATCGTCCATCGGGCTGGTGCCTGGAGCCTGAAATGACAGAACACAGTCCCCCTGAGAAGCAGCTCCCCTACGCCGGCATTCGCGTGGTGGAGTTCACCCACATGGTCATGGGACCGACCTGCGGCATGGTGCTCGCTGACCTGGGCGCGGAAGTCATCAAGGTCGAACCGATCGGCCACGGCCGGGAGGGCGATGCCACGCGCCAGCTGATCGGCTCGGGCGCGGGCTTCTTCCCCCTGTTCAACCGCAACAAGAAGAGCCTGACCCTCGACCTGCACTCGCCCGAGGGTAAGGAGGCCGTGCTCAAGCTGATCGCCACAGCCGACATCGTGAGTGAAAACTTCAAGCCCGGCACCATGAAAAAGCTCGGGCTGGACCATGACAGCCTGAAAACGCTCAACCCGCGCCTGATCTACGTGAGCCACAAGGGCTTCCTGCCCGGCCCGTACGATCACCGGACCGCACTCGATGAAGTGGTGCAGATGATGGGAGGTTTGGCCTACATGACGGGCCGCCCCGGCGACCCGCTGCGCGCAGGGACCAGCATCAATGACATCATGGGCGGCCTGTTCGGCGCGATTGGCGCCATGGCGGCACTCAGTGCACGCGAGAAAACCGGCCAGGGCCAGGAGGTGCAGACCGCGCTGTTTGAAAACAACGTGTTTCTCGTCGCCCAGCACATGATGCAGTACGCCGTCACAGGCAAGCCCGCAGCGCCCATGCCGGCGCGCATCTCGGCCTGGGCGATCTACGACGTGTTCAAGGTCAGGGATGGTGAACAGATTTTCCTGGCGGTGGTCAGCGACACAGCTTGGCATATCTTCTGCGACGCCTTCGGCTTTGCAGACCTGAAGGACGACCCGCGTCTGAGGTCCAACAACCACCGCGTTGGTGCCCGCGAATGGATGATGCCCCTCTTGCGCGAGCGGCTGGCGAACTTCAGCGCAGCCGAACTGAGCGCCGTGTTCGAGAAGCACGCACTGCCGTTCGCGCCCATCACCCGCCCACAGGACTTGCTGCAAGACCCGCACCTGCTGGCCACTGGTGGCCTGGCGCCCATCACCCTGCCGGACGGGCGTGAGACCAAAACCGTGCTGCTGCCCTTCACGCTGGGCGGCGAGCGCCCCGGCGTTCGGCTTTCGCCACCGAAGCTGGGTGAGCACAGCGCGGAACTACTGGCCGAGCTGGGCTACAGCGCTTCAGAAATCGAAGCGCTCTGCAACAATTCCGAAAAAGGAACTTCCTGAAACGTCCTCGCTCCCCCTGCGGAATCGTACGATCAAGCAGTTGAGGTCAGACGTCCGTAACCCCCTGCCTTATTCACCCATGCGCATAGCCATTCCAGACGACTATCAGGACTGTGTCCGCCATCTCAAGTGCTTTTCTGCATTGGCAGATCACGACGTGACCGTGTTCAACGACACGGTCAAAGACATCAAGACCTTGGCGGCGCGTTTAGCCAATGCGCAAGTCCTTGTCCTGACGCGCGAGCGCACCAGAATAACGGCTGAACTGCTTGATCAATTGCCCGATCTCCAGATGATCAGCCAGACTGGAAAACTCGCTGGACACGTGGACCTGGCGGCCTGTACGCAGCGAGGCATCGCGGTCGCCGAAGGCATCGGCACAGGCTCGGCCACCGCAGAGATGACCTGGGCACTGATCATGGCCAGCCGTCGCAACCTCGTCTCTGAAGCCAACCGGCTGCGCGGCGGACTTTGGCAAGGGTCGATCGGGCAGCAGCTACAGGGCCAGTGCCTGGGCATCTGGAGCTACGGCCGTATCGGGCAACAGGTTGCAGCTTATGGCAAGGCCTTCGGCATGCGGGTCTGGGTCTGGGGGCGCGCCGGGTCACGCGCCAAAGCTCAGGCTGATGGTTTCGAGCTCGCGCCTTCACGGGAAACCTTCTTTTCAGACAGCGATGTGATCAGTCTGCATGTGCGCCTGAATGCCGAAACCTATGGCATTGTGGGTCAAGCAGATCTCGCCAGAATGAAGTCCTCCGCGCTGCTGGTCAATACCAGCCGCGCCGAATTGATCGCGTCGGACGCATTGGCGCAGGCCCTGCGTCTTGGCCAGCCTGGTTTTGCCGCAGTCGACGTCTATGAAGACGAACCGGTGCTTGGCGCTGCGCACCCGCTGCTGCGACTTCCGAATGCGCTTTGCACGCCGCATCTTGGCTATGTCGAAACCGATAACTACGAGCGTTACTTTGGTTTGGCGTTTGACCATATCAATCACTTCGCTGCCGGCCGACCGACGTGCCTCGTCAACCCTGAGGTGATGCAACAGCTCCGGCGATAGCGGCCCTGTTGAGACCCGGGTTTTGCCTGTCGGAAATGCCGCCAAGATTACGCAAATCGCCGTAAAGCCTCGGCGTTCAGGCCGGGGCATATAAGGCGAGGACTTTTGCGGGCTCTGTCGCATTAAGCAATTATCACCAAAAAATCCTCAATGAAATCAACGTCATTTGATGACAAAAACCGCTTAATGCGACAGAGCCGGCAAGAGCAGTACGCTAAAGGCAATTCTCGGCATGGTGCCGGTCGCCGGCGGGCAGATCGAGTGGGAAGGCGAGAGGATCAACGACGTCAAGTCCTACAACATCCTGCGCCTTGGCATCGGCTTTTCACCTGAAGGCCGGCGCGTCTTTCCCGGGTTGGCGGTGGGCGAAAACCTTAAGATAGGCGGCTAACCAACCAACATCGCAATGGACGCCGAGATCGACGACATCGCCGCGTTCGAGGCGCTGGCTGGATTGAAGCCTGGCGCTCAGACGCGCTCAAGCAGCGTGCGCGTTCACCGTTCCGGCAGCCCGTTCTTGAGCAGGTCCCGCGCGATGACCCAGCGATGCACCTCGCTCGGGCCTTCCACGATCCGCAGCACGCGGGCCGAGCGGGCGATGTATTCCAGCGGCAATTCCTTTGACAGGCCCATGCCGCCGAACAGCTGGATGGCGCGGTCTGCGACGCGCCCGATCAGCTCGGTCGCCTGCACTTTGACCATCGAACCGTCGCGGCGGAAGTCCTTAGCGCCGTTGTCAATCTTCCAGGCCAGCTGATAGACCTGCAACCGCACCATCTCGAGTTCCTGCCAGCTGTCCGCGATCATCCACTGAATGGCCTGGCGGTCGGCCAACAGCGAGCCGAAGGTCTTTCGGGTGTTGGCCTGCTCGATCATCATCTCCAGGCAACGCTCGGCTAGGCCGAGGCAGCGCGAGGCGATGTCCAGCCGGCGGACGCCGAGCCGGTTGGTGATCGGCACGAAGGCGTTACCCACTTCGCCCAGCACCTGACCGTCGTCGAGTTCGACGTTGTCGAAGAACACCTGGTAGGGGTGGTACTCGCCGATCATCGGGTACGAGGTGGGGATGCTGACGCCGGGCGTCTCGCGGTCCACCAGGAAGGCCGTCATGCCGCCGCGCGAGCCCTTGCTGGCGTCCGTCACGGCCACCACGATCATGAAGTGCGAGCGGCGGGCGTTGCTGATCCACATCTTGGCGCCGTTGATCACCCATTTTCCGTTGACCCGCTCGGCCTTGGTTCGGATGCCGGCGGCATCCGAACCGGCGCCTTCTTCCGACAGCGCGATGCAGCTTTTCTTCTCGCCTCGCACGTAGGGCATCAGGTACTTGTCGATCTGCGCGCCCTTGCACTGTTCCTTCAGCAGGTACAGGTTGGGGCTGTCTGGAGGTGGCACGAAATGCACGATCGAGTGCTTCAGCTGCTCGGTGACCACGCACTTAGCCAGCATGCCGAAGGCCTGACCGCCGAATTCCTCGGGCACGTCGATACCCCACAGACCGATGGCTCTGGCCTTCTCGGTCAGCTCGTGCTCCACCTCGGGGGGCAGCAGCGGGTCGTCGCGCATGCCGCGCTCGGCCTCGCGGCGGATCACCATCGACTCGAGCGGCATTAGCTCCCGCTTGGTGAATTCACGCACGGTGTCGCGGATCATCCGGGTGGTGTCGGGGAGCTCGAAATTCATGGCATCTCCTGGTCGTTGCTGTTCCGGCATATGGACACAATTTGCCCGCCGGGTATGCGTGGATCATAGAAAGCCACGCTGGATAACGCCCGTTTTCGCATGCGAAAATGGTCCATATGATGAGACAAGAAGAAGACGCGGCTCCGACACGGGCCAGCGGCAGCCAGGTGGTGCAGCGGGTGGCCCTGCTGATGCGGCTGGTGGCCGCAGGCCAGCGGTCCGGCCTGCGGCTGGCCGACCTGCACCGGGCTGCCAGCCTGGAGCGTCCGACCGTGCACCGGCTACTGCAGGCGCTGGTAGGCGAGCGGCTGCTGCGGCAGGACGGCGCAAGCCGACGCTACTTCCTGGGCCCGGCGATGTACGAGATGGGGCTGGCGGCATCACCGCAGCTGGCGTTGCGCGACATCTGCCACCCGCACTTGCAGCGGATCGCCCAGCATACTGGCGACACGGTGTTCCTGACAGAGCGCTCCGGCCTGGACGGCGTCTGCACCGACCGCGCCGAGGGCAACGCGCCGATCAAGGCCTACGTACTGGAGATCGGCAAGCGCCGGCCGCTGACGGTGGGCGGCGGCGCCACAGCCATCCTGAGTGCGATGGACGACGTGGAGGTAGATCGGATCTGCCGTGCCAATCTCGACCGCACCTTGAAGAAGTTTGCCCGCTACTCGGAGCCGACGTTGCGCGGCGCAATCGCTCGTGCACGAGCCCGCGGCTTCGTTCTGAGTGGGGTGCTGGAGATCCCCGACGTACGGACGGTGGCGGTGTCGATTCGCGATGTCGGCGGCGCTCCCGTGGCGGCTATTAGCGTATCGACAGTGGCCAGCCGGCTGGACGATGAACGAGCCATGGAAATCGGCACTCTGGTAAGGAGCGCTGTCGAGGCGATAGAGGCCGCACTCGCCGACCAGGCGCTGGCGGCTCTTCAGCCGTCAACGCCGTCTGCCGCTGGGCGCCAGCCGAAGAATTGAGGCTGGTAGCGCTGTACCGGGCCACCGTCGAAGGCCCATCCCAGGCACTCGCCAAGCGGCGGCCGGGGTTTGAGCATCACGGGGTCCGGCTCGCCGGCCAAGGTGCGCTGGTGGGCCCGGTAGCGGCCCACCGTCTGGAAGGCGGCGGTGCCCATGCCGAACAGTAGTTCGCGGATGTGGGTGCAGCCGCGATCGCCGCCCATGGCCTCGCTGATGATCTTGCGCCAGCCGCCTCCTATGCGCTGCCCCGCCAGTTGCTGCAGTGGCGAGGTCGCGCCCTGGCATTCGCCGAACGGCGTGGCCGGCATGTCGACCTGCGCCGACCGCACGGTGAAACTCTCGTCGATAGTCAGGCGGATGCGCATGTGGTGGATGGGCGTGCCGGCAGGCAGCAGCCCGCGCTCGATGGCCGCCTGGTCGTAGGCCTTGGTGTCGATCAGCGTGCCTTCGATGTCCCATAGCCCGTCAGGCCGCAGGAAGCTGCGGTAGCTGACGTCGCGCTGGTGGACCGGGATGCGCCCGGGATCTTCGGTGAACATCCGCCTCAATCGACCGTGATGCCGCGCGCCGCGATCAACTTGCCCCAGCGCAAGCGATCGGCCGCGATGATGGCGTCGAACTCCGAGCCCCTGTGGGGCTGCGGCACCAGATAGCCCTCGCCGATGTACTTCTCGCGGTAGCCCGCATCAGCCAGCGCAAAATTGGCGGCATCGTTCAGCACCGCCAGCACCTCGGGCGGTGTTTTCTTGTGGGCGACCAGGCCGTACCGCACCATCGCCTCGAGGCCGGGGTAGCCGGTTTCGTGCAGGGTGGGCACGCCGGGCAGCACGTTCACGGGTTCCTTGGTGACCAGCGCCAGCGGCCGCAGCTTGCCGGCGCGCACGTGCGGCAGGCTGGAGCCGACGATGCCGAACATCACCTGCACCTGACCGGCCAGCAGCGCCTGGATTGCCGGCGCGCCGCCGGTGTAGGGAACGTGCGTCATATTGACGCCGGAGGCCTGGTCGAACAACTCGCCGGCCAAGTGGAAGGCGCCGCCGGTGCCGGTGGAGCTGTAGTTCAGCTTCCCCGGGTTCTGCTTGCCGTAAGCGACGAACTCCTGCAGGTTCTTCACAGGCAGTGAGGAATTCACCAGCATCACCAGCGGCACGTTCGCGGCTAGCGCCACCGCGGTGAAGTCGCGTTCAGCGTCGTAGGCAAGCTTCTTGTACAGCAGTCCGTTCAGCACCAGGGCGGAATCGGAAGCGAAGAACACGGTGTAGCCATCAGCAGGTGCGCTGGCCACGGCCTGGGCGGCGATCGCGGCGTTGGCGCCAGGACGGTTCTCCACCACCACCGGCTGGTTCAGCTTCTTCGACATCAGCAGGGCCATGCTGCGGGCGATGGTGTCGACAGAGGCGCCGGCGTTGAACGGTACGATCATTTTGATTGGGCGCGAGGGGAAGGCCTGGGCGCTGGCGGCGCCGGCGCCCAGTGTAAGCGTGGCGCCGATGGCGAGGGCGCGAAGCAGGAAGTTCTTGCGGTTCATGTCGGTCTCCTTTGTGTTGGTTCTACAGGACGGCGTCCAGCATTGTTTGCAGGCGCGGCTGCTTGTCGTCCATCCAGCCGTCGGCATTGCAATTGAAGGTGCGCAGCGAGGCGGCGCTTACGACCGCGGCGCTCTCGCGCGACACGCCAGCAGCACGCAAGTCGAGCGTGAAGCCGAAGTCGCGCAGGCGGCTTTCCAGCGCATCGGCGACGCCGGCGGTGGACGTGTCGGCGACACCGAGCAAGTGGCCGATGTCGGCCACCACCTGCGGGCAGAGGTCGCCGAAGGCGCGCACGGCCGGTGCGGCCAGCGCCATCGTGGCGCCAGGCTGGCTGATGCCGATGCCGGCGTTGAACAAGCCCTGGGCCAGCATGTAGGTGGCTCGGGTGACCGGGTGCATTCGAATCTCGTGGCTGCCGGGCGTGACGCCCAGGGGCACGCCGCCATCGTCCTCGTCACGGGTGCGCAGCAACGCGGCGGCGCAGAGCTCGACCCGCACCTGCCAGTCGGTGTCGTCGTCCATGCGCGGCATTGCCTCCTGGGCGATGGCCCAGGCCTGGCGCCGGCTGGCCAGCACCAGCGGGTTCTCGTCGGAACCGCTGGCCAAGTTCATCAGGCCCCACCAGTACTCCATGCCGGCCGACGAGCGGGTCAGCGAGCGCGGTGCCGTGAGCAGCACCCGGGCATCCCAGAACACGGCGCGTGGGCGGGTCTTGGGGTCGAAGAACTCCAGTTGTCGATTCGCAGCTTCGTCGCGGATGGAGGCGCCGGCGCGGTTCTGGCTGGTGGTCGCGGCGGTCAGCACATTGAAGATCGGGAGCTTGGGGGCTGGCAACCGGGTGCTCGTGCCGCGCCCGCTGGCGTCGTATCGCGTGGCCAAAGCATCGAGCGGGCCGTCTTCAGCCAAGCGGATCGCGACCACCCGCGCCGCCTTCGTGACGCTGCCGGCGCCAATGGCGATCAACGCATCGCCTGCGAGTGCTGCGACGGCGTCCGCGGCCGCTTCCACCTGGCGCCGCGGCGCACCGGCGCCTAGATCGGCGTACACGCCCGCCAGTCGCGGACCGAGGAGGCCGCGCAGCCGCGCGATGAGGTCAGTACGGTCTTGCACGCTGCGCCCGCACAGCACCACTGCGCGGCTGGCTCCAGCCCGGGCCAGCTCCGCCGGCAGGTGGGCCAAGGCGTCCTCGCCGCTGAACACCCGCAGCGGATGGCTGACCGCGCGGAAGGTGTGTGCATGCGCCCGCGGCATCGAAGCGCCGCCCACCGTCACTCGGCCTTGATCCCGGCGGTCTTGATCACGCCGGCCCACTTCTTCGACTCGACGGTGATGGTATCGGCCATCTCCTTTTGCGAGCCGCCATCGACGTTGAAGCCTTGGGCAGTCAGCTTTTGCTCGTTTTCCTTCAAGGCCTTGAGGATCGAGGCATGCAGCTTCTGCGCGATCGGGGCCGACACGCCGGCGGGCATCACGAAGCCGTACCAGGTGTCGGAGTTGTAGCCCTTGACGCCGGACTCCGACACGGTGGGTACGTCCGGCATGGACGGGTCACGCTTGTCGCTGCCGACGGCCAGGGCACGCACCTTGCCGGCCTTCACCTGCGGCAGGCCAGACGGCACCTGAACGAACATCAGGTTGATCTGGCCGCCCAGCAGGTCGGTCATGGCCGGGCCGCCACCGCGGTACGGGATATGCAGCAGACTGACTTTAGCCATGGACTTGAACAGTTCGCCCGCCAGATGCTGCGAGGTGCCGGTGCCGGCTGAGCCATACGTCAGCTTGCCCGGGTTTGCGCGCGCATAGGCCATCAGTTCGGCCATGTTCTTGATCGGCAGCGAAGGGTGCACCACCGTGACGATGGGCATTCGCACGGCGATCGTCAGCGGCGTGAAGTCCTTGATCGGGTCGTAGGGCAGCTTTTCGTAGATGTGCTGGTTCATCGTCACGATGCCGGCGGAGGTCAGCAGAAAAGTGTGGCCGTCCGGTGGTGCCTTGGCCACGATCTCGGCCGCCAGGGCCCCGCCCGCGCCGGGCTTATTTTCCACGATCACCGGCTGGCCGAGGTCCTTGGCCATCGATTGGGCAATGGTGCGGGCCAGGACGTCGGTGCTGGCGCCGGCGGCGAACGGCGCGATCAGGCGGATCGGCTTGTTGGGGAAGTCCTGCGCCAGCGCGGCACCCATGGCGGCGAGTCCCACCACGGCAACGGCTGCAGCGGTGATCAAGCGTCGGCTGCGGTCTCGAATGACTGTCATGATGTCTCCTGTTCGGTGTCAGTGCAAAGTTTCTTACAGGCGCCAGCCGCCTGCGCATCGCGTCGCGACAAAAATGTCCACATACTGAGAAGTCCGTGTGATCCCCGCATGCCTTTCACCCAAGGGTCTTGGTATCTCACTATGTGGACGTGCGGCATGGCCCGGGGCATTGCGGTGGGCCAGTCCAGCCTCTACGATCCGCCGGACTCCTATGACCTTCGACGACATGCAATCCCCAGCCCTCCCTCCTGGCAGTCCCGCACCCGGGCCGCTGGAAGGCATCCGCGTCCTGGACCTGACTCAGGGCAGCGAGCAGTACTGCGGCAAGCTGTTCGCCCAGCTCGGCGCCGAGGTGCTACTGGTGGAGCCGACCGCTGGCTGCGCCAACCGCCGCGAGGGCCCGTTCCTGGGCGACCGCGCCCACCGCGAACACAGTCTGGCGTTCGCATACTTCAACCAAGGCAAACGCGGGATCGCTCTCGACCTCGACCAGGCACAGGGCCAGGAAGTGTTCCGCGCCTTGGTGCGCCAGTCCGATCTGGTGATCGAGGCCGAGCGGCCTGGCCGCATGCAGGCCCGCGGACTGGCTGTGCAGGCGTTGTTGCGCGAGCAGCCGGCGCTGGTCACCACCAGCATCACCCCGTTCGGCCAGGACGGACCGTACGCCCAGTACGAGGGCGGCGACCTGATCGGTCTGGCTTTCGGCGGATTGCTGTCGCTCGGTGGCTATCCCGGGCTGGCGCCGACCGCACCCTACGGCAACCAGGCGTTGCTGGCGGCCGCGCAATTCGCTGCGGTGGCATCGATGATCGCCGTCTTGGAAGTCGAAGGCCAGTCCGGCGCAAGGCAGGGCCAGCACGTGGACGTCTCTGTGCAGGAGAGCGTGGCCATGGCGTTGGAGAACGCGGTGCAGTTCGTCGAACTGGAAAACACCGTGCGCAAGCGAAACGGTGGCGAGCAGCGCCAGGCCGGCACCGGCGTGTTTCCGTGCCAGGACGGCATGGTCTACCTGATGGCGGGCGGTGTCGCTTCCAACAAGTTCTGGAACACCACCACCGACTGGCTGGTGGAAGCGGGCGCAAAAGGCGCAGAGCAACTGCGCGAGCCGCGCTGGCTGGACTCCGCATTCCTGCAGACGGCGGGCGCCAAGCGAATCTTCGCCGCCATCTTTCTGCCCTATGCCGCCGGCATGACCAAGGCGCAGCTCTATGCCGAAGGCCAGCGGCGCCGCATCCCGATCTGCCCGGTCAGCACGACGGCCGACCTGCTGGTCAACCGGCAACTCGTCTTCCGGCAGTTCTTCGAACAGACCGCGCACCCGTTCTCCGGCCGCACGCTGACCGTCCCCGGCGCACCGTTCCGCATGGAAGCTTCGCCGTGGCGGCTGGGCCGGCCGGCGCCACAACTCGGCGAACACACGGGGGAGGTCCTTTCGGGCCTCGGCTACGACCACCAGCGCCAGGCAGTGCTGCTGCGCGAGGGAGTGATCGCATGAACCGTTTCCCGCTCGCCGGCATCACCGTTGCCGATTTCACCTGGATCGGCGCCGGCTCCTACACCACCAAGATCCTGGCCGACTTCGGTGCCGACGTGATCAAAATCGAAAGCGCCGAAAGGCTGGACACGCTGCGCGACGCCAAGCCCTTCCAGGGCGGCGTGCGCGGCGTCAACCGCAGCGGCTACTTCGCCGACCGCAACTCCAGCAAGCGCAGCGTCACGCTGAACATGAAGACCGAGGAAGGCCGCGCGCTGGCGCGCCGCCTGATCGAGCGCAGCGACGTCGTGGCCAACAACTTCACCCCCGGCACGATGGAGAAATTCGGCCTCGGCCATGAAGCGGTGCGCGCCTTCAAGCCGGACGCGATCTACATCGGCATGTCGATGCATGGGCAGGTCGGCCCCGAGTCCAGGTACCTCGGCTACGGCCTGACCATGGGCGCCGTCACCGGCTTGCACCAGCTATGCGGCCGGCCTGAGCTCGACCCGGCTGGCACCGGCACCAATTTCCCGGATCACGTGCCCAACCCCGCCCATGCCGCCTTCGCCATCCTGGCGGCACTGCGCCATCGACGACGCACCGGCCAGGGGCAGTTCATCGACGTGGCGCAGATCGAGCCGACGATCGCGCTGCTCGGCCCGGCCGTGATGGACTACACCGCCAACGGCCACGTTGCCGGCCGCGTGGGCAACCAGCACATCGCCGGCGCGCCGCACGGGGTCTACCCGAGCCGCGGCGAGGATCGATGGATCGCCATCTCGGCTTCCAGCGAAGTGGCCTGGCAGGCACTGCTACACGTGCTGGAGGACCCGGCCCTGGAGCAGGATGCGCGCTTTGCCGGTATGGCCGGACGCTGGGAACACCGCGCCGCATTGGACGAAGCACTGGCCCGCAGCACCGTCCTGCACGACGCACTCGAACTGGCGCAGCGGCTGCAGCAGCGCGGCGTCGCCGCCGGCCCGGTGCAGGATGCGGCCGACGTGCTGCAGCGCGACCCACAGCTGCAGGCGCGCGAGCACTGGGTCTACCTCGATCACCCCGAAATGGGCCGCACCGTCTACAACGGGCTGCCATTCAAGATGTCGCGTACGCCCGGCTTCCCGCACCGACCGGCGCCGCTGCTGGGGCAGCATACCGACGAAGTGCTGAAGGAAAAGCTGGAGCTGGCAGCAGCGGAGATCGTCGCACTGCGCGCGCAGGGGGCGCTGCAGTGAAGGCCGCCGAGCGCATCGCCACCTTCGCCGTTGGCTTCAGGCGCGAACACCTGACGCGGTATCTGGTTCAAGCGTGCGGCCGCGCCTTACTGGACACCTATGCGGTCGCCCTCGCAGGCCGCAATGAAGAAGCTTCGCGGATGGCGTTGACGTACGCGCGCCGCAGCGGCCTGCCGGCACCGGGCCGGGCCTCCCGCGACTGGGGCACTGGGGAAATGCTGCCGCTGGAACTGGCCGCGCTAAGCAACGGTGTCGCCGGTCACGTGCTCGACTACGACGACGTCACCTCGCCGCTGCGCGGCCACCCTAGCGTGGCGCTGCTGCCGGCGCTGGTCGGCCTGGCCGAGGCCATCGACGCCGACGGCGCCGAACTGGCCTGCGCCTACGTCTGCGGCTTCGAGGTGATCTGCAAGCTGTCCAAGGCGATGGCGGTGCGCCATTACGCCCGCGGCTGGCACTCGACGTCCAGCATCGGCACCATTGGCGCTGCCGTGGCCTGCGCTCGACTGCTCCAACTGGACGCGGCGCAGATCGTCCATGCGATCGGCCTTGCCGTATCGCAGGCGGCTGGCAGCCGGGCCAACTTCGGCACCCACGCCAAGTCTTTCCAGGCCGGCCACGCCAACAGCGCCGGCCTGCGGGCCGCGCTGCTGGCCAGCGAGGGCTTCGACGCCGCCGCAGGCGCGCTGGACGACGCCTTCGGCTACATGGACCTGTACGCCAACGGCGAGTCCCTCTCCGCGCTGGAAACGCTCGGCGAGGCGCCGCTGGAGCTGGTCTCGAGCGGGATCGAGGTCAAGAAGTACCCTCTCTGCTATGCCACCCACCGCGCCCTCGACGGTGTGCTCGACTTGCGTCGGGAGCACGGGCTCACGTTGGCCGATGTCGGTTCGGTGCACGTGCGAGCGAGCGCAGGCGCGCTGACGCCGTTGATCCACCAGCGGCCGCAGACCGGACTAGAAGCGAAGTTCAGCATGCAGTACGCGGTGACCGCGGCTCTGCTGGATGGCGGTATCGGCCTCTCCAGCTTCATCGACGCAGCCGTGCTGCGGCCGCAGGCCCAGGCTTTCTTCCCCCAGGTGACCGCCGTCGATGCATCGGAAGGCGGCACCTTCCCACGCTGGACCGAGATCGCGTTCGAACTGCGCAACGGTGAGCGGCTGCAGCGCCGCGTCGACGTGCTGCGCGGTTCGGCCGAGGCGCCACTCAGCCTGCAGGAACTGCGCGCCAAGGTGCAGGACTGCCTCAAATGGGGCCATGCCCGCGCGGACCTCGACCGGCTGTTCGAGGGCGCGCTTTCGATCGACAGGATGCCGGTGCGCCAGTGGCTGGACAGCGCCGTCGCCTTCCCCAACCGAACTTGAAGGATCGACATGCCGCTGCTGTATGAAGTGCGTGAAGGCGTAGCCATCATCACGCTGAACCGCCCCGAGGCGATGAACTCGATCGACCCGGAGACCCGGGCCGAGCTGCGCGCAGCCTGGCAGCGCGTCGCCGAGGACGACGCGGTGCGCTGCGTGGTCCTGACCGGCGCCGGCGAGAAGGCCTTCTGCACTGGGTCCGACCTCAAGAAGACCATGCCGCCAAAGGAAAGCTTTGCCCAGCTCACCTTCGGCCAGGCACAACCCGGTCACCTGCTGGCCGGCATGGAGATGGACAAGCCGATCATCGGCGCCGTCAACGGCTACGCCATGGGCGGCGGCATGGAGCTGGCGCTGGCCTGCGACGTGCGCATCGCCTCCGAGAACGCGCACTTCGCGCTGTCCGAGGTGCGCATCGGCAGCATCCCCGGCGCCGGCGGCACCCAGCACCTGCCGCGGCTGATCGGCCGCTCCGACGCCATGCTGATGCTGCTGACCGGCGACCGCGTTGACGCCCAGGAGGCGCTCCGCACCGGGCTGGTCAGCAAAGTGGTCCCGGCGGCGCAACTGCTGGAAACGGCACTGGCCATTGCCGCCCGCATCGCCCTGAACGCACCACTGTCGGTGCGCGCCGTCAAGCGCCTGGTGCGCGAAGGTTCGGCCATGCCGCTGGACCGCGCGCTGGCGCTTGAGAGCTACGTGTTCGGCCTGCTGCGCGACACCGAAGACCGTATCGAAGGCCGCCGTGCCTTCCAGGAAAAGCGTCACCCGATCTACCACGGCCGCTGAAAGCAAAACGGAACAAACGATGAACTCACTCAAGGACAAGATCGCCATCGTCGGCGTCGGCGCCACCAAGCAGGGCAAGCTGCCCGGCTCCACCCCCGTCACGCTCGGCACCGAGGCTTTCAAGCTCGCGCTCGAAGACAGCGGCCTGCACAAGGGCCAGATCGACGGCCTGCTGACGATGCCGGGAACCACCTCCCCGGAAGGATCGCTCAACTACCTGCGCATGGGCGAGACGCTGGGCATCGACCCCAAGTACACCGGCAGCATGACCATGGGCGGCGGCACTTGCGGCGCGCTGATCCAGAACGCCGCGATGGCCATCGAATCAGGCATGGCCGACTACGTGGCCTGCGTCTTCGCGGACACCGCCCGCACCGGCAACTACCGTTTCGGCCGCGCATCTGGCTGGGGCGATTCCTGGGGCATCTGGGGGATGTTCGGCGCCGCCGCCAACAGCGCCATGGCCGCCAGCCGCCACATGGCGCTGTACGGCACCACCAGCCGCCACCTGGGCAACGTCGCCGTGGCCTGCCGCAAGCACGCCTCGATGAACCCCAACGCCGTCATGCGCGACCGCTTCACGATCGAAGACCACCAGGCCTCACGCATGGTCGTCGAGCCTTTCCACCTGCTCGATTGCTGCCTGATCAGCGACGGCGGCGTCTCCATCATCCTGACTTCGGCCGAACGGGCGAAGGACTTGAAGCAAAAGCCCGTTCTGATCTCCGGGATAGGCCAGGCGTACACGACGCAAAACATGGAGCGTGAGGACTGGTGGTACGTGCCGCACCAGAAGGACGCGTTAGCCCGTGCCTACAAGATGGCCGGCGTGGGCCCGAAGGACATCGACGTCGCCCAGCTCTATGACAACTTCACGATGAGCGTGATCCTCTGGCTGGAGCACGCGGGCTTCTGCGGCGTCGGCGAGGGCGGCCCCTTCACCGAGGGCGGCCGGATCGAACTGGGCGGCCAGTTGCCGATCAACACCGCGGGCGGTAACCTGTCGGAGTCTTACATGGAAGGCTGGCTGCATGCCGTCGAGGGCGTGCGCCAGATTCGCGGCCAGGGCGGCGAGCGTCAGGTGAAGGACGCGCAGACCTGCCTGGTGACGGGGCGCGGCATGACGCTGAACTGCTCCAACGCGATGATCCTGCGAGCTGCCTGAGGAACCACAATGACCGAAGCCATGACCTACGACAAGCCGCTGCCCTCGTTCGACGACGCCAACCGCCCGTTCTGGAGCGCCGCCCGCGAGGGCCGACTGGTGCTGCAGCACTGCGGCGATTGCGGCAAGCCGCGTTACCCGATCAATCATGTCTGCCCGCATTGCCTGTGCGAAAAATTCGAGTGGAAGGCGGTGTCCGGCCGCGGCACGGTGCATTCCAGCATCGTGTTCCACCAGGTCTACAACCAGGCCTTCGCCCAGGACGTACCGTACAACGTCTCGCTGATCCAGCTGGCCGAAGGGCCGCGCATGATCAGCAACGTGGTCGGCATGCCGCCGTCCGACGTCAAGGTCGGCGAACACGTGCAAGTGGTGTTCGATCCGGTGACGCCGGAAGTCTCGATCCCGCGCTTCCAGCGCGCCGGCTGAGGCGACGCCATGCGTGACGACCTGCCCTTCGTCCTGATGCGCGGCGGCACTAGCAAGGGTGTCTTCCTGCGCGCCGAGGACCTGCCGACGGACCGCGGCGCGCTGACCAAGGTCCTGTTGGACCTGTTCGGCAGCCCCGACCGTCGCCAGATCGACGGCCTCGGCGGCGCCGACAAGCTGACCAGCAAGGCGGCCATCATCGGCAAGCCGGTGCGCGAAGGCACCGACGTGACCTACCTGTTCGGCCAGGTCGGCACGGTGCGGGCGGAGGTCGACTACAACCTGAACTGCGGCAACCTCACGGCCGCGGTCGGGGTCTACGCCATCCAGGAGGGCATGGTCGCCCCGGTAGAAGGCATCACGCTGGTGCGGGTGCACAACGTCAATACCGACCGCGTGATCGGCGTCGAAGTGCCGGTGCAGGGCGGCAAGCCCGTGTGGCGCGGCGACTTTGCCATCGGCGGTGTGCCCGGCACCGGCGCTGCGATCTCGCTGGACTTTTCGCAGGCAATCGGCGCCATCACCGGCAAGCTGCTGCCCACTGGAAATGCAGTCGACATGATGGACGTGCCCGGCGTCGGTTCGGTGGAGCTGTCGGTGGTGGATGGCGCCAACATGGCCATCTACGTGCACCACAGCGCGTTGCGCATGACGGGCATCGAGTCGCCGGAGGAGATCGATGGCGACACCGACCTCAAGACCCGGATGGATGCGATTCGCCGAATCGTGGCCTACAGCTGCGGCCTGCGAGAATACTGGGATGCGCGGCAGGCGCCATCGACGCCGATGCTGATCGTGCTGGCGGAACCGGCTGACTACCGCACCTGCACGCAGGGCGACCTGGTGGCCGCGGGGGATCTCGACCTGGTGGTTCGCCAGTACGCCTCCGGCTCTGCCAGCAAGACCCTGGCCGGGACCTTGACCGCCACCACCGGCATCGCCTGCCGCGTTCCCGGCACTTTGCCTCATCGCATCATGGCGGCCGTCCGGGGCAACCCGGCGCGCCCGCTGGCTTTCGGCCATCCGTCCGGGGTGATCTACGTGGAGGCCGATGCCGACTGCCGCGCCGGCGCGCCGCCTCAGGTCCGGCGGCTGGCAGTGCAGCGAACCGCGCGGCGGCTCGCGGAGGGGCGGGCCTTCCTCAAGGAAGCCTTCTAGGGACTCTCTGCACAATCCCCTGCGGCCTGAGATCGTCCGGACTCGGGCGGTCCACTGCGGCGGGGAGGGGAACATGCAACTCAGGTCAACCGGCGAGTTGCCGTTCTGTAGAAAAACGAACAGAGATGTAAGAGCGCCCCAGAACCCGAAAAGGGCGCTGGGGCGGATGGATGCTGGTGGCATGGCAATGGAATCGCATTTGATGGCGCTGCCGTGGACTCTCCCCGCGTTTTTTATGATCGAATGCAAAGCGACAATCTGTCCGCTTACGACGACAAAGCGGAATTCCAGGAGTTTGTATCGACTGCCCTAAAGCCGACATTGACTGGGATCTTCGATTCCTATTGCCAGCCACTCCCTGCCACTGACGGAGTGGTAGCTCCCTAGAGTCTGCGGTCTCGGCGACGCGACCGCGCGACTGCTGAGCGGTCAGGGCGCCCGCGTAGTGCTTGGCGTGCGGCCCTCGCCCTCGCGTCCCTGGAGGCGGTGCGCGGTGCGCCCCGCAACCCCATGACACGCTAAGAAGTGATCAACAAAGCCACTGAATTGCTGAATCCGGTGCTGGGTCAAGCCAAAACCTAGCAGCTGATTCGTACTGTTTTTGAATTGGAAGCGCTGCCAAAGATTCAATCTTTAAGGCCATTGCTCCAAGCCTGATCGTGGAGCGCCAGCGAAAATTCGCGCTTCTGGGGTCAACTATTCGGATTGATTGTCCAACTTATCTGGGACTGCTTGGCGGGAACTCACGGGAAGCAAGCTTGCGGAATTTTTTCGTGGCTGGGCTCTCTGTTTCGGCCATATAGGCTAGCGCTAGTCCGATAGATGCCGCCGATGGAAAATCGACGAAAGGGCGGTAGACGATCCTGTCGCTGACAAAGCGCTGCATGACCGATGGCACGAGTGCCACACCCAAGCCGCTTTCAACCAGAGCCAAGACAGTTTGGACTTGTACCGCTTGCTGCGTCACACGGGGAATGAATCCGGCCTGCTGGCAAGCGAGCATGGCTGTGCTGTGCAGACCCGCAGCATGTGTCGGCGCATACATGACGAAAGACTGATCCGCCAAGTCTGACAAGTGAAGCAGGCCCTTTTCGGCGAGTGAGTTGCCGCGTGGAAGTGCTGCCATGTATTCGTCGCGCTCAAGTTGGACCAGCGTTGCTCGGGAGGGCTGCAGCAGCGGTACGCGCACCAGGCCAATGTCCAGTGAGTTATCTTCCAGCTGCGACATGATGGCCACCGAGGTTGCTTCGCGCAGGATTAATTCAACGCCTGGGTATTCGGCGCGAAACAGCGGCAGAAGCTTTTGCAGCATCCCGTAGGTCGCTGAGCCGACAAAGCCAACCCGTAGCGTTCCGCCGGTTCCATCAAGTGCGCCTTGTGCAGATTCACGAAGCTGGTTGCCGTGAAACAGCAATTTTTTGGCCTCAATCAGCACAGCCCGCCCGCTGGGTGTCAGGGACACACCGGTCGATTCGCGTAGGAATAATTTGGTGCCAAGCTCCGCTTCGAATTTCTGGATCGACACAGTCAACGGCGGCTGCGCCATATGCAGGCGCTCTGCTGCACGGTGGAAATTGAGCGTCTCGGCGAGGGTGACGAAGTGGCGAATGCGTCGCAGGTCCATGGGTTTGGCGAAATCCTTCGCGCCGAGCATACCTGAGGGGGCCAGCTGGGCGGGCTTCGCATTCGCTGGCACGTCAGCCCTTGAAGACCGGAGGGCGCTTGTTCAAATAAGCATTCACGGCTTCTTTGTGGTCGTCTGTTTGATGCGACAGCGCTTGAAAGGCGGCGGCCATTTCAAGCAGGGTGTCCAAGCGAGTGTGCATGGCTTCTCGCAGTAGCCGCTTGGTCAAGCGAACGGCGTGAGGCGGGTTTGCTGCGATGCGCTGTGCCAGCTCGTTTGCGGTGCTGAGCAGCTCGGCGGCTGACACCACGCGGGACACCAAACCCCAGCTGGCTGCCAAGTCGGGTCCGATCATTTCTCCGGTGAAAGACATTTCTGCCGCTCGCGACATGCCGATGATGCGCGGCAGCAGCCAAGCCCCACCGTCGCCCGGAATAATGCCCAGCTTGACAAAGCTCTCCGCAAACTTGGCGTGCTCAGACGCAATGCGGATGTCGCACATGCACGCCACATCAAAGCCGGCGCCAATTGCCGCGCCGTTAATCGCCGCGATGATCGGAACTTCGAGGTTGAAGAGGGCGAGCGGCAGCTTCTGGATGCCAGTGCGGTATTCCTGGCGAATTTGCATGCCGGAGACTTCACCAGAGGCTTGCCGCTCCATGTCGCGGATGTCGCCGCCTGAAGAAAAGGCGGTGCCTGCGCCGGTCAGGATGACGGCGCGAACACTGCGGTCGTTGTGAATGCGGTCAATCGCCGCTAAGAAGTCTGTTACCGCCGAATTGCCGGTCAGCGGGTTGCGGCGCTCAGGCTCGTTCATGGTCAGCGTTACCACGTGGCCTTGCTGCTCGTACAAAATAAAGTTGGGCATTTCCAGAATCCTGATCAGCGTGGAGATGCCGCAAGCGTAGGCGACGAACCCTGGAGTGTCCAATATTGATATATCGCTATCCAATACCAAAACGGTATCAGTCTGGCCGGCTCTATGCCAAGGGATTACCCTAGATCCCTCGAATATCTGATACCGATCAGATATTAGAAATTAGGAATTAAATAT
Source organism: Polaromonas sp. (assembly GCA_021731285.1). Taxonomy (GTDB): domain Bacteria; phylum Pseudomonadota; class Gammaproteobacteria; order Burkholderiales; family Burkholderiaceae_C; genus Polaromonas. Next base: position 38,602 of record JAKFXR010000018.1, read on the forward strand.
TGGACTGAATCGGTGAGGGGTTCTATTCTTGCCCCATCACATTCAGCACGTGTGAGCCTATTGTGGTCACACCGTCGGTGTCTGATCGACACAGGAGATTCCATTGAGTAACCTGCTTTCCGCTTTCCGGTATGCCACGCTTCCGGCTGAAACAACCCAGTTTCGGGCTGAGGTGAAGGCCTTTCTCAAGTCAAGTTTTGAACCCACGCCGCCGGACATCCGGGCCCGCTCTTGGATGGGTTTTGATGCGGACTTCAGCCGCAAGCTCGCCGCACGCGGTTGGGTGGGCGTGACCCTGCCAGCCAGGTTTGGCGGTGCTGAGCTGGACGCGTTCTCTCGCTTTGTGTTGGTGGAAGAACTGCTGGCTGCGGGTGCGCCGGTGTCTGCGCACTGGATTGCTGACCGCCAGAGCGGACCGCTGATCAACAAATTTGGAACTGATGCACAGCGCCAGTTTTACTTGCCCAAAATATGTGCTGCAGAGGCATTTTTCTGCATTGGCATGAGCGAGCCGAATGCGGGTTCTGACCTCGCCAGTGTGGGAACGCGTGCCACGCGTTATGAGGTGAACGGTTTAAGCGGGTGGCGTCTGAGTGGTCGCAAGGTGTGGACAACCAATGCGCACCACTGCCATTTCATGATCGCCTTGGTGCGCTCGTCCGGCGAGCCGCAAGACAGGCAAAAGGGTTTGTCGCAGTTCATCATTGATCTGTCGCTGCCTGGCGTCACGGTGCGGCCGATTAGGGATCTTTCGGGCGACTCCCATTTCTCTGAAGTGTTCTTTGACGACGTGCTGTTGGCCGATGACGCGTTGGTCGGCGACGAAGGAGAAGGCTGGGCTCAGGTCAATGCCGAGCTGGCCTTTGAGCGCAGCGGCCCCGAACGGATTTACTCAAGCATCGTGCTCCTGGAGCACTGGATTGACTGCCTTCGAAGCAGTGCTGATGCGGCTGCGCACGTCGCCACCATCGGGCGCTTCGCGACGCACCTGGGCACGTTACGCAACATGTCTATTGCCGTCACGGGCAAGCTGGTGGCCGGTGAAAGCCCTGTTGTTGAGGCGGCGCTTGTCAAGGACATCGGCACTGAATTTGAGCAAAGTATTCCAGCCATCATTGAAGCAGCGATCGGGCTGAATCCAGACGCGCCGGTGGACGCAGACCTTTACCGCACGCTGGCCTATGTGAGCCAGATTGCACCCACTTATTCACTGCGTGGCGGTACGCGAGAGATCCTGCGCGGCATGATTGCGCGCGGTTTGGGCTTGCGCTAAGAAAGTACAGATCCTATGTTTGCAGAAGCCATTGACGATATTCTCAAAGACCAGTGCACCCCGGCCGTGGTGCGGGCGATTCAGGCGGGTGAGTCCCCCGCAGCGCTGTGGGACGCTATTGCCAGTGCCGGATTTTTAGAGCTCTTGAGCGCCGAGGCAGACGGCGGTGCCGGCCTGTCCCCGGCTGAACTATTTCCGGTCTTGAGGTGCTTCGGTCACTACACCGTGCCGGTCCCGGTGGCACAAACCATCGTTGCGCGTGCGCTGGTGGGCTCGCAACTGGTGCTGCCTTCCGGCATAGTTACGCTGGCGCAGACATTTCACCGCGATGCGAGTGGCGTCATCAGCTGCGGGTTGACGCCGTACGGCATGCTGGCGGACTACGTACTCACCCGCGATGGCGACGGCTTGCTGCTACTGCCTTGTGCTGCGGCCAAGCGCGTCGGCACAGGTGTTCAAAACTGTCTGACGGCAACACTCACATGGCCTAATGACAGCGGCTCGACACGTTCTTTGCAAGGCGGTGCGATGTTGCCTGCTTTTGCTGCTGCGCTGTATGCCGCACTTCTCAGCGGGGCCATGAGCCGTGTGTTTGAGATGACACTGCAGTACTGCAACGACCGCGTCCAGTTCGGCAAATCTCTCGATAAGTTTCAAGCTGTACAGCATCAGTTGAGCGTGATGGCGGAGCACACAGCCGCTGCATCGATTGCTGCTGAAGCCGCATTTCAGGGCGCTGAAAACGCGCCGTCTTTGCTGACTGCTGCGATGGCCAAATCGCGAACCAGTGAAGCTGCGGTGTTGGTGGCCTCCGTCGCTCATGCTCTGCATGGTGCGATTGGTGTCACTGAAGAATACGACTTGCAACTGCTGACCCGCAGCTTGCATGAGTGGCGCACAGCCCACGGCTCCGAAGCCTACTGGAACACGGTAATCGGCCAGCAGGTGCTCGCAAGGGAGATGTCGCTGTCCGATTTCGTTCGATCTGTATGAGAAATTTTTCACTGGCTTTAAAGGCAATGAGATGACTGGTCCGCTAAAAGGTCTTCGTGTGTTAGACCTCACTACCGTGCTGATGGGGCCCTACGCCACACAACTCATGGCCGACATGGGCGCCGACGTGGTGAAGATCGAGCCTCCGACGGGGGACACCGTGCGGGGAATTGGCCCGATGCGCAACCCTGGCATGGGTTCGATTTTTTTGCATGTCAATCGCAACAAGAGAAGCTTGGTACTTGACTTGAAGAAGCCCGATGGACTGGAAGCTTTCTACCGATTGGCCCGCACGGCAGACGTGGTGATTTACAACATTCGGCCGCAAGCGATGAAGCGTCTGGGGATTCATTACGAACGCCTGAAGGCCGGAAATCCCGGCATTATTTACGCAGGGCTTTATGGCTACAGCGAAAGCGGTCCTTACGCCGACAAGCCCGCGTATGACGACTTGATTCAAGGCGCGTGCGCTGTTCCTGATTTGGTGGCCCGCTCGTCAGGCGGCGAGCCGCGTTATGTGCCGTTGACGCTGGCGGATCGCACCGTTGGCTTGATGGGTTCCAACACTATTCTTGCCGCCGTGGTCTCCCGTGCGCTCACCGGCGAAGGGCAAGAAATTGAAATCCCGATGTTCGAAACAATGGTGCAGTACGTCATGAGTGACCATTTGTCTGGCGAGACCTTCGTGCCACCTATCGGTCCAAGTGGTTATCCACGATTGCTGGTCAAAGAGCGCAGACCCTACAAAACATTGGATGGATATGTCTGTGTGCTGGTCTACAACGACCGCCAGTGGCAAGCCTTTTTAGGACTGATTGGAAAGCCGGAACTTTTTAAAGAGGACCTGCGCTTTGGCGGCATAGGGGCGCGTACTAAACACATCAATGAGCTCTACACCATGGTCGGCGAAGCAATGGCGACAAAGACCAATGCCGACTGGTTGAGCTTGCTTGAAGGCGCTGATATTCCCTGCATGCCGCTGCAAGACATCGACAGCCTGATCGACGATCCGCATTTGAAGGCGATTGGCATGATCAAAACCGTCGTTCATCCGACCGAGGGCGAGATACGGCAGATCGGCGTGCCGGTCAAACTCTCTGCAACCCCCGTGGCGACTGAGCAGAGACCGGCGCCAGGTCTAGGACAACACAGCGAAGAGATATTGCGCGAGGCCGGTTTCACAGACGATGAAGTGCGGGCCTTGCAGGCGCAGGGCGCAACCCTGCACTACAGCGCGCCAAAGCCGCTGCCAGTTCAATTAGCGTTTGCTTAAGCAGAGGACGTTATGAAAGCTGTTGTTGTCAATCGGCTGGCACGACCAGAGGTTCCCGATATTTCTCTGTTGATCGACAGCGAGTTGCCGGTCTCCGACGTCAAACCGAATGATTTGCTGGTGCGCGTTGAAGCCGTTGCGGTCAATCCGATCGATTTGAAAATGGCCCGTTCCAAGCAGCCATCACAAAGCCCAGACCGGGTTTTGGGCTGGGATGTTGCAGGCACGGTGGTCGGCATGGGGGCTGATGTCTCTGGCTTTCAACTTGGCGAGACGGTTTTTTATGCCGGTAGCGTGCTGCGCCCAGGAGCTTGTAGCGCGCTGCATGCTGTGGATGCGCGTTTGGTCGGACGCAAGCCGAGCACATTGAGTTTTATTCAGGCAGCTGCCTTGCCTCTTTCCAGTCTTGCTTCTTGGGAGGCTTTGTTCGAACGCATGCGCTTGCCACGTGGGCCGATTCAACAGCCGGCCACACTACTTGTTATTGGCGGTGCCGGTGGCGTGGGTTCGATGGCTTTGCAATTGGCTTCCAAGCTGACAGAGGTGCGTGTCATTGCCACGGCCTCGCGTCTCGAGTCGCAGCAGTATTGCCGCGATATGGGCGCCACCGATGTTGCTGATCATTCGCAGCCGCTTTTGCCGCAACTCAAAGCACTGGGCGTGCCTTTGGTTGATTTTGTGTTGTGTTTGACGGACCCTGCGCCGCTGATGCCGCAGTTAGCCGAAATTCTTGCGCCGCATGGGCACATTTGTTCATTGGTCGAGGCATCGGCTGATTTGCCGATGAATTTGCTGCGCGGCAAAAGTATCACCTTCAGCTGGGAAGGTATGTTCACACGTTCGATGTTCAGAACGCCAGACATGGCGCGGCAAGGCGACATTCTCAACGAGGTGTCTGCGCTGGTGGATAACGGCGTCTTGAAGACGACGCTCCAAGTCGATCTAGGCAGCATCAATGCAATAAATGTCATGCAAGCGCACCAGCTGATTGGCAGCGGCCGCATGATCGGGAAGGTGGCGATGAGCAGGTTTGACTGATCAAAAAAAGATACAAATAAAGAGGCGCTACAGCATCAAACTCATTTTATTTACGGAGACAACATCATGAAAAAAAACACAACTCGCAGAACTCTCATTGCTAGCTTGGCCAGCGCCGCCCTGTTGGGGGCTGCAGCCATAGCGCCTGCACTGGCGCAAGGGTTTCCCAACAAGCCAATTAGATTTATCGTTCCGTTCCCACCAGGAAGCGCAACAGACACCTCGGCACGATACTTCGCCAAAAAACTCTCCGAGATGACATCGCAGCCCGTCATCATCGACAACAAAGCGGGCGGCAACGGCTTTATTGCGGTGCGCGCTGTGTTGTCTGCACCGCCCGATGGGCACACGGTTTTCATCGGCAGTAATTCGACACTGGCCGTGAACACGGCCTTGTTCAAGTCCTTGCCTTATGACCCGATCGCCGACTTCAGCCCGCTAACGATGATGGTTCGGGCGCCTGCGCTCCTGATCGTTCCTGGCGGCTCTAGCCACACCACTTTGCCTGAGCTGATTGCTGCGGCCAAGGCCAAACCAGGGACGCTCAACTACGCCCATGGATCAGCTGGTTATCAATTGATGGCTGAACTGTTCAACGAAACGGCTAACGTGAGAACCTACGGTGTTCCTTTCAAGAGCGCCGCAGATTCGGTTTTGGCTGTGGGATCAGAGACCGTTCAACTGGCTTTTGTTGAAATTACAAGCGCGCAAGAATTGGTGAAAAGCGGAAAACTGCGTGCATTGGCGGTAGCCTCAGCCAATCGTATTGCGGTGCTGCCGTCAGTGCCCACTTCAGCAGAAGCCGGGTTGCCAGGGTTTAGCGCCTATGTGTGGGTTGCTGCCATGGTGTCGTCCAAGACACCCAAAGCTGAGACCGAGAAGCTCGCAGCATTGATGACAACAATTGAAAACTTGCCGGAAACCCGTGAGTTTTACGAGCGCATTGGTGGCGAGGTCATGCCCGGTGGACCCGAGGTCATGCGTAATTTTCAAAAGACTGAAATAGACCTTTGGAAGCGCATCGCTGTCAAAGCCAAAATCGAGCAGCAATAAACGGGCATGCTCACATGTCCATGAGCCACGCCCCCAACAACATCCAGCAACTTGGCCAAGGCTTTCATTGGCAAGAGCTGGTCATTGGTCAGCGTTTCAAGACCTTTCGGCGGACAGTGACCGAGGCCGACCTTGTCGGGTTTATCGGCGTCACAGGCATGGTCGAAGTCATGTTCATTGATGCGGCTCCGCTGCATGGCGGAATTGCCGGGCGGCCGGTTCCGGCGGCGCTGACCTACACGCTGATTGAAGGCTTCATTCTGCAAACCATGATCCAGGGCACAGGGCTGGCGATGCTGGAGCTCACCAAGAAAATTCATGCGCCTGTGCGTGTTGGCGACAGTATTCACGCGGTCATTGAGGTGACGGGTGTGCGCCCGACCTCAACCGGCGGTAGAGCCATTGTTGACTCCACCATCCAGGTATTCAATCAACGCGAAGAAAACGTGATGACCTACACCGCCAAGCGCATGCTGGCGGGTAACAACACATGAAAGGGCTGACCATGAACACGCCTCAAAACTTTCTGACTCGCCGTCAAGCCTTGGCTGCATTAGGCGCCATGGCTGTCGGCACTGCCAATGCCCAAGCAGCCTACCCAAGCCGGCCGCTGCGCATGCTCATCGGGTTTTCGGCCGGTGGGCCTACGGACAATATCGCGCGACTGCTGGCTATCAAGCTCGGCGAATTTCTGGGCCAACCGGTGTTGATCGAAAACCGCCCTGGTGCCAATGCCGTACTTGCCGCAGACGCGGTGAGTCGCGCTGCGGCAGATGGCTACACGCTGCTTTACAACACATCTTCATTTGCGTTGTCTGCGGCGCTTTCTCCCAAGCTGCCTTACAACCCAACGCGTGATTTCACCGGCGTTGCGCTGACGGCTTCCGCGCCCACGGTATTGATTGTGAACAGGGACTTCAAAGCCCGCACTATCAAAGAATTTATCGAGCAGCTCGATGCCAATCCGGGTAAGTACAGTTACGGCTCTGCCGGCACTGGCACCATCACGCACGTCATCCCGGCCCAACTATTGCAGACAGCCGGACTGAATGCTGTCCACGTGCCTTACAAAGGTAGCGCACCGGCGCTGATTGATTTGTTCGGTGGGCAAATTCAGTTTGCCGTTGACGCCATGAGTTCAGCCTTACCTTACATCCGGGATGGACGAGTACGAGCTCTTGCGGTCACGAGCGTCGAGCGGATTCCCTCCTTACCTGATGTACCGACGATCTCGGAGAGCTGGATCAAGGGCTACGAAGCAAGCGCATGGCAGGGGTTGATGGTTCCTGCAGCGGTTCCAGCTTCCATCGTGGCAAGGCTAAATTTGGAAATACTCAAAGTATTGGCTTTGCCGGATGTGCGCGCCCAGATGGCCAAACAAGGTACAGATCCGCTGGGCAGCACACCGGACGCCTACAACGCTTTCATGCGAACAGAAATAGAGCGATGGACCAAAGTGGCACGGGCCGGCAACATCGCTCCAGAGTAAATCTCTTGAATTGATTGGATGTTGAGCATGATCAGACTTGGAACACGAACGAACGGCGAACTCAGGCGGCGGACTATTCCGGTGCTGGACGATAGCTACTTCAAAGCAGAATGGATGGAGTCCGGGGCAGACCCGTCACTCTCGCCAACCGTAGCGTTGATCGAGCAACCTCCCAATTCGGTTCTGATGCCACACTTTCATCGACAGAATCAGTTTCAGCTGTTCGTGGACGGTTCTGGCTCTATCGGGCCAAGCGCGCTGTCGCCCTTGAGCATTCACTATGCGGGCGCGTACACCGGCTACGGCCCCTTGGTTGCAGGGCCGGAAGGCATCAAATATTTCACGATGCGATCTGTCTGTGAAACCGGCCTGGTGCCGATTTCGGATGCGCGCGAAAAAATGCTGCGCGGTCCCAAACGCCATGCGCAGTGCGGTCCCATAAACATTGCGAGCGAGGCTGTTCTGCTGGCATTGACCGACGTCCAAACGGAGACCGTGATTCCACTTGCCGACGACGGACTCGGTGCCGAAGTTATTCATTCGCCAGGCGCTTTGAAGCTGTTGCCGCAACGGCTTCCCGCCAGCGCTGGTTTTTTCCTCGTGGTGTTGGCTGGTACATTGATCTATGCCGATGCCCGACTCGGGGCCTTGGAAAGTTTGTTCGTGTCGACTGATGAAATCCTGCCAGTTTTTGCCGCCGGCAAGGGTGGTCTGCAAGTACTGGTTCTGCATTTGCCGCGGAAAGAGTCGGTTTACCCCTGAAAGGAAAAGCTATGTTTTCAAAATCTCTGAAACTTTGCGCTGTTACTCTGGGACTGCTGTTTTCTGTCGGCGTGGTCGCGCAGGACTACCCCAGCAAACCTTTGCGCATGATCGTGCCGTTTCCGCCGGGCGGCGTGACTGACATTGTTGCTCGCGCAGTAGCGGCCAAGCTGGCAATCGAGTTGGGGCAATCAGTTGTGGTTGAGAACCGTGCGGGCGCCAGCGGGGTCATTGGTGCAGAAGCCGGCGCCCGGTCTCCAGCCGATGGCTATACCTTGGTGATGGGCAATATCAGTACGCTGGCGATCAACCCGGTGACCTTCGCCAAGCTGCCTTACGATCCGATCGCCAGTTTCGATCCTATCAGCATGGTGGCGATTCAGCCGCTGATCGTTGCGGTTCACCCTTCGTTGCCCGTGAAGTCGCTGAGCGAGCTGGTGCAGTACGCGAAAAGCCAGCCCGGTAAGCTCAACTACGGCACGGCCGGCAGCTCGATTCACTTGGCGGTGGAGTTCTTCAGCACTGCCGCAGGGATCAAGATGAACCACATCCCTTATAAGGGCAGCGCGCCCGCATTGACGGATCTGATCGGCGGGCAGGTGCAGGTGCTCTTCGATCCTTTCTCAAGCCTATATCCATTCGTCGCATCGGGCAAGGTGCGGGCGCTGGCGGTAACCACGGACAAACGATCTGCAACTGCACCCACGCTGCCGACGGTGGCAGAGTCTGGCTACGCCAACTTTGACGTCAGTTCATGGCAGGGCATTGTTGTTCCCGCGGGAACTCCTAAAGCAGTGATCCAACGGCTGAATCGAGACCTCGTCAAAGTGCTCTCCACCCCTGAGATGAAGGAGCGTTTTGCACAGTACAGCGCGGTCACTGCGGCGTCCACGCCAGAGCAGTTCAGCAGCTATATCAAGGAAGAGAACGCTCGCTGGCAAAAGGTGGCTATCGATGCCGGCGTCAAGCCGGAATGAGTGCAGCGCATTCACCCTTTAATCGATGGTTTGAATCTAGCCCAACAAGTCTGATCAGTTTAAAACGACAACGGAGACACACCTCATGAAAACCTTCTCTATTCGCCCGATTTCTCGCCGCCTTGCCAGCACGACTGTGCTTGTCGCGCTTGCAGGTGCTATAACGTTCAGCAGCACCGCGGCCTTAGCGCAGACCAGCTTTCCATCCAAATCAATCACGATGATTGTTCCGTTTCCACCCGGTGGTCCCACCGACCTGGTAGCCCGCGTTATCGCGCAAAAAATGTCTGAATCCATGGGGCAATCGGTGGTTGTTGACAACCGCGGCGGTGCCAATGGCAACTTGGGCGCGATGTTGGCCGTGAGGGCGGCGGCAGACGGCTACACGCTGCTTTACAACACGTCATCCATCACGTTGAGCCCGGCGCTTTACAAAAGTTTGAGTTATGACGTGAAGCGCGATCTTGCGCCAGTCGCATTGACAGCTGTCGTTCCTTTGGCTTTGGTTGTCGGGCCTAACGTACCGGCCAACACCGTGAGTGAGTTCATTGCTTATGCCAAGGCCAACCCAGGCAAGTTGTCGTATGGTTCTGCCGGCAACGGGAATGTCACCCATCTTGGCGCTTTTCAGTTCGTGCGAGCTAATGGGATTGATGCTGTACATATCCCTTACAAGGGCAGTGCGCCGGCTGATATTGATCTCGTCGGTGGGCAAATTCAGTTCATGACGGACACCGTCAATTCGGTCATGCCTTTTGTGCGCGACAAACGCCTGAAAATGCTGGCTGTCACGACACCCAAGCGGATGTCGCTGTTTCCAGATGTGCCAACGCTGGCGGAGTCAGGCATGCCAGGCTTTGAAGTTGGTGCTTGGCAGGGTTTGATGGTGCCGGCCAATACCCCGAAGCCGATCATCCAGCGCTTGAATGCTGAAGTCATGAAAGCGCTGCAATCAACTGATGTGCGCCAGAAGTTGGCTTTGCAGGGTGCAGAACCCTTGGGCTCGACCCCAGAAGCCTACGGTGAGTACATTCAAAAGGAACTCGCCCGATGGGAAGGCGTGGTGAAGCAGACTGGCGTTACGCTTGACTAATGACCAGGCCAACTGACACCCAATGCCAGCATTGAAAAAATCCAAGCAGAAGCCGGAAATCCTAACTTTTGTGCGGTAAGGAAACAGGGTCAGTGTCACTACCAGTTGATTGTCTTATAACGGTCATTCGCATACGTCAGCTCCTGGCCCGAGAGCCGCCGTCGAGACAAAGCGGAATCCCACGCGTTCAAACTGATCTGCCCAAAGCCGACACTAGCCAAGCTCTAATGTGTTGATTGCAGTTGAACCTGGTTCAGTTTGTGTCTGGAATCTATAGCCTGGCTCTCCAGCCAGCGCACGGTCTGCACCAGTGCTTTGTCCAACGGTGCTGCACTCCGCTGTACTCGGCATAGCAACGTCGCACCCAGCCACTGCTGGTACAACTGCTGAGCCACCTCGGCCGGATCAGGGCAGGCGGCCAGCTCGCCTGTTGCAATGCCTTCCGCCAAACATGACGCCAGCCGGTCGATCACTCTGGCGGTGCCACGCTCGAGCACGACCCGCATCGCCTCGGACAGATCGCAGACCTCGGCGCTGAGCTTAACAACCAGGCACCGGGCCTGCGGATAGTCGCCAGATTGGCTGGCATGCCACTGACTAAAAAAAGCCAGCAAGCGCTGCTGCGCCGTCTGTCCTGCTGCGCACAGGCTGGCGTCGACTTCCACCAGGTAGCTTTCGAAGTGGTGCTCTAGCAAGGCCTCACCGAACTGTTCCTTGGATCGGAACCAGTGATAGAACGAACCCTTAGGTACCGCCGCGGCGCTCAATATCTCGCTCAACCCCACGGCCGAGAACCCACGGCCAGCGATGAGAATCTTGGCGCTGGCCCAGGGCAAGTCTCAACCGCGTTGGTTTTGTGAAGTTCAACACGTACCGGCCCTGGTCAGCCTCATTGAGGCCGGGTTGGGTGTGGGTGTGGTGCCTCGCTTAGCCATGCCCCGGCAAGGCCATCCGAAGCTGGTGAGCGTTGCCCTGCATGAGCCTGAAATTGTCAGAACCCTTGGGCTGATTAAGCGGCGCGGTCGCGCACTAACGCCAGCTGCCCGTCATCTCTACGACCTTCTGATTCAGGCTATACGATAGGCGCTATTTGTATCCATACTAAAAAAAGCTGCTGCTCGTTCATTCATTTTTTCTCACCGAGAATTCATTATGCAACCGCCTCTCGCATCGCAAGCTGTTTCCATTCATGGCGTCTCTCATCAAGCACCCGCCAGTACGCTCCCAGCGGGAAGCTGCGATTGCCACACGCACGTATTTGGCCCTAGCGCACAGTACCCCATGGCACCTGAGCGCCAATACACCCCAGGCTTAGCGCTGCTCGACGACCTTTTGCACTTGCATGATCACTTAGGCATTCAGCGCGTTGTGATTGTTCATCCCAGTCCCTACGGAAGCGACAACACGTGTACGCTGGATGCTCTGCGGTCGTTAGGTGGACGTGGTCGGGGCGTCGCCGTCATTGACGCTCATACCAGTGACGCCGAGCTGCAAAACATGCACGACGCTGGCGTGCGCGGCGTACGCATTAACCTCGAAACCAACGGCATTGAAGATTCAGCCTTCGCTGCGCGCCAAGTCATGTGGGCGCATGAGCGCGTCAAGAGCATGGGGTGGCATCTGCAGCTCTACACCAACCTGGCTGTGTTCGCCTCTTTGGCGCGCACCCTGGATCAAGTCTCGGTGCCCGTGGTGCTTGACCACTTTGCCCGTGCGGTGGCTGCGCGCGGAATCGATCAACCGCACTTTGCGCATTTGTTGGCCCGTGTTCGCGATGGACAGGCTTGGGTGAAGCTATCGGCACCGCATCGTATTTCCGAAAAACCCGATGGTCTTGAAGCGAGTGTCATCGCGCAAACGCTGATCGCAGCTAACCCTGACCGCATGCTCTGGGGCAGTGATTGGCCCCACCCGGGGGTCGCGCTGGGGCAGCTCCGCCAGCGTGAAGTGGTTGAACCCTTCAACCCGATTGATGACGGCCGCGCCTTGAATCGGTTTCTCGACTGGGAGAAAAATCCGTCGCTCCAAAAAAAGATACTGGTCGACAACCCTGCGGAGTTGTATCGATTCCCGCCATTGGACGAATGATCAATATCAGACGTAGGACAGCTTCAGTATCGCCCTACACGACTTTTATCGAGGCGTCAGGACCGGGTCGAGGACTGACGGAGTAAATGGCTCCACCCTAACGCGTAGACGGGTGTGAGTCGCCCCGGGTTTCGTGGAGGCCCGTTGGGTTAAGTCAGACCGTTGTGGCGACTTGATCGTAAGCGGACATTTGCGAGAGGCCGCTATTGGCCCGAAGCTGGCAAGCTCCCAGTGGAGATCGGACAGGATGTGGAGCCGCATCACCGGCGCTCCGAAAACCGCGGGAAATTGCGGGGATCGGGCCCATCCTCGGGATCGTCCAGGTCAACGACCAGGTTGCGGTTGAACCACTTGTTCTCGTACTCGGGCAACCAAGCCACCGGATATCCACGCGGATTTGCCATCACCCGGACTGACCGTTTCGAGTCGCCGATCCGGTAGTTGCTGCTCGAATGCGTATGGCCATGGATCCAGAGTCGTGCACCCAGCAGAACGTCAAGATCAACGTGGCTGCCATAAATCGCCGTCAGCGGATCATTCGCGTATTCGCGATCGCACGAGCTTTTGTGGGGGAAGTGGTGCGTCACCACGATCGTTCGGTCAGGCTCACCCTTTGGCAGTTCGGACCTCAGCCATGCCATGCTGGCCTGGTGCCTTCCAAGCGTGTGCGTGGCCGTGAGCTTGCGGCTCCAGCGAACCGGTCTGAGCTTGCCGTCTCCATACTCCATGATCGCGGCAACCTCGTGCGGCTGAAGAGTGGTTGCTTTGATCTGCCTGAAGTCGTTGAGACACTTCTCCGCATGGACCATGTTTTGCGCCCGCGTGCCCCTGCCGAAGTACTCGAAATCGGTCCAGAGGCTGCAGCCCATAAACCGGAAGCCGTTGATGGTGACAACATCGTTTTCAAGGAAGTGGATGTTGAGGGCCTTGGCTTCTTCGCGCATGGTGTCCAGCAGCTTGTCGAAGTGAAAGCCGTAGAACTCGTGGTTGCCGGCAACGTAGACCACAGGCTTGTCCCCAAAGCAATCCCGCGCCCACTGGAGAGCCTCTGTGCCGACGCCGATGTCACCCGCCAGGACCACCACGTCGGCAGCCTGGACGGCCTCCTGGTCAACGACGCAATCGGCATGTTCCAGGTGGATGTCGGACATGAAGTGGATCTTCATTGCTGCTTCCCTTCTTCTGCTTCGCGCTCCATGCGCTGGAGGTGGGCTCGAAACTCGTCCTCGTCGTCGGGAAGAAAGCCGACGTCGCAGTCGACGATCATCAGCCGGGGGTTGTCTGGCCGGAACCACCAATCACGGTCGTCCAGCATCAGATAGGGCGTTCCTGGTGGACGGTTCGCCTGGAGCCAGGTCATGCACTCCCACTCACGCACAAAGGCTCCCAGCCCGTCAGGAGCTGTCTGTGGGTTGGTTGCTCGCAGGTCTGGCGTGACCCCTATCACCCTCCCCATCAGGTCCATGGAGAAGTGTTCTCGAAGGCCGGCGACGCTCTCGGCCTCGGTCTCCCAGTCCAGGCGCCACGTCGACGAAATCACGATCTCCACTCGGGGGAATTCGTTCAGGATCTGCTCGATCGTATTAAGCCGGCAAAACGCATGCTCAGCTTTTGACGGCTCAGGATGTAATACGCCATCGAAATCCAAAAACAGAATCATTTCCCTTCTCCTTGCATCTGACGAAGGCGCGCTCTGAGCTCGTCCTGATGCTCGGGTGTGAAGGCCGTGTTGCGCTCGAAGGCCATCAGGTGTTGAATGCCACCCAGAATTGACCCCTTAGAGGCAATTATTTTCATCCAAATTTGACCCCTGTTAGAAGCCCTGTGCGTTCGAAGTTATGCACAGGAGACAACAGGAGTGATCAAAGTGGGAACCT
>JAKFXR010000033.1 GCA_021731285.1 Polaromonas sp.
GACGGTGCCACAAGAGCGATCAGGCCACCATCGGCCGCAGTGATGGTGCCTTCATTGATGATGCTGCCACCGGTATCCGGCGTAATGCGGACCTGGATCGGCCCGTTTCCATTTCCATTTCCATTCCCGTTTCCGTTTCCGTTCCCGTTCCCGTTGCCATTGTTTCCACTAGTGAGGAAATGGTTCTCATCGATCACCCCCGTGGTGGCAATGAGGGAGCCTACATTGACGGAAGAACCCGGCTTGAACGCTATGCCATTGGGATTCATCAGCATCACGATGCCATTGGCGGTCAGCGTGCCAAATATTTCCGATGGATTGGCAGTACCGGTCACGCGATTCAGGATGGCAGCGGTCGCACTGGGCTGGACAAATTCCACGGTCTTTCCCGCACCAATATTGAACGAATCCCACTTGATGATCGCCCGGTTACCGGTCTGCGTGATGGTGAGCTGAGTGCCGTCATTAACTGTTTCAACGGCGCTGCCCGCGGTCACACTGCCATTGACAGGCAAGCCAGCGGCACCGCCGGCATTGATGTTGGCCTGCGTCCACCCAGGCTGCGCAAAAACCAGCATCAGTGCCGCCGGCAAGGCCTTCAGCACGAAGGCTCCAGGTTTCTGTGCTCGGTCAAGCAGAAAGGGTCTGCAGGACCGAAGAACCGTTTCCATGGCGTCACCTCAATTCAAAAAAAATCCGTTGAACAAAGAAAGGCTCAAAACCGGACCAGCAAGGAACCCAAAAGCCTGACATCCCTGGGGTTGCCTGCGTCACTCGCTATGGATTTGGTCAGGGGAAATGCCGCCTCCAGGCTCGCCGCGATGTTTTTCTGCAGGAAAAGCCGCATGCCAACGCCGGCTGAAGCCAGGCTCTGGCTGCTGGGCACGCCGGGTGTTGGCGAGCCCAGCCTCCACACCTTGCCAATGTCATAAAACCCGAACACCTGGTAGGACCTGAAGCCCGGCGATTTGATGGCTCCGGCATAACGCGGCTCGACCCGGAAAGCCAGAGCGCGTTCGCCTACCAGCTCAGCGGGCTCATACGCGCGCCCATAGCGACGGCCCCCAAGAGCGTACTGTTCGGAAGAAAGCAGCGGCGTGTTGGCCCACTGCCCGCCCACACCCAGCGCCAGGCTCACACTGGGGGTAAAAATCCGGGTGCGTTCATAGTCGAAGACCAGCTTGTTGAAAACGCCCTTCGCGCCCACCCGGCTTTTGAGCAAGTCCGACTCTGCGGTACCGCCCAGTCCCTGGCTGAAGTCAAGTTCCAGATTGTTTTGACCATCCAGGCTATCCAGCAGGCGCCAACTCAAACCAAGGCGTAATGCACGTATCCGGTCCTCGATCACCCGCGCTCCCAAAATGTCGGTATGAACGTTGGAATGATCGTAGGCGGCGCGCGTGATGAGGCTTTCGTTGCGCGTCCTCAGCAAGGGGTAACTGATGGAGAGGGAAAAGGCATCGGCGCTGCCGCGCACATCAAAGGGCTTGAGAATGTCACCCGGCTGGGTACGGGCTCTTGACATCGAAGCCGACAACTTGAGCCCATGGGCCCCAACCATCTGGCTGTAAGACAGCTGGGCGTAGGCCATTTCGGAATGACCCGTGCCCACGCCAATCACCCGCCACTGGTCGTTCACGCCCAGAAGCTGGTTTCCGGTCAGGCCAAGGCTGAGCTGGCTCGGACCCAGGTACCTGGAACCGTAGTTGTCCAGGGCCGCAAAACCTTCGAAGGTTTTCACCTGCGCAATCAGCGTGAGGTCGGCCGCTGCCTGCGTCTGAGAGGGTGTCAGTATGCTGCGCAGTTCAATCCCCGGAAAATCATTGGCGATCAGCAGATAGCGTTCAAGCACCGAAGCCCGCAATGGCCGCGATGCCCGGATTTGCTCCCCGATGGCGGCCAGCCTTGCGCTGACTTGCGGACTCACACCGGGACCACGCTGCACGTTGACGCGGTCGATATAACCTTCGATCACCCGCAAGGTGAGTTTGCCCCCGGCAAGTGACTGCGGCGGAATCACAACGAGCGAAAGCATGTAGCCTGCATTGCGGTACATGGCCGTCAGGGCAGAGGCCAGGGCCACGATGTCACTGCCTGTGATTTCACGTTGGGTGTAACTGTCTGCGTGCCTCTGCAGCACACCCCCTGGCAGTGCCGTGGCAGCCTCGATCTCGATGGCTTTCAGCATAATCCGGACAGCTCGAAAGGACTCAGGCAAGGCCTGCGGGCGCTCGTCTCGTCGCTCAAGTGGACGCGGTTCGACTTCACTTTGCGGCTGGATATCCAATCGCTCGCGCAGCAACCCCGGGTCGGCAGTGGGCGACGCTGGTTGTGCAGGGACCAGTCCCGCTGCCAGGCAAAAAACCAGCGCAACAACTGGGGCGCGGCATGCTTGCGCGCCTGCGCGATCCGCACATTTCATGGTGTCATTCCCAAAACAAACACGTCTGCCGTACTGATGAGACCAGCTTCTGCAGTGCATGCAGAGCCCATCTTTTTCGTGAATTAATTCACAGCAACGAATTGTGAAATGGAAATTCGCAGTACGGTAGTGACTAATTCGCACGGCAGCACGTGCCTCATTTGCGTGCAAATGCGCCGCGCGAGTTCTTACGGCTTACTGCGTTGTGGGCTTCTGTTTTACAGTGGCACAACCCGCGCTTCTGGCTGACTACCTCTGACTTATCCGGACCGAAGGCCAAAGATTTTTCTTTTTGAAAAAAAATTTTCCGGCGCCCTACCTTCGCCGGGCTCAATGTTCAGCGGTCAGCGGTCAGCGGTCAGAAAATCAGGTATGGGCCGGCGTTCTGGACGCCCGCGCCTTGTAAAGCGCGGGCGCATTTTGCATACGGCAATTTGCGCACCAGCGGCAGATCCGTACAACGGCCATGCGCCGTCTCGCCAATCATGTCGCCGGCGTGGGGGCCGACCATGCCGCCATCGAGGATCTTGCCTTGCCCATGCACCACGGGGGCTGTCGTCAAGGAACAGCGGGATTTCTCACCCATTCAATGCGTCAGCGCTGGGGATGTACGCTGGTGTCCGACAAATTGACACGCCGTGTTGGTATCTGTGGATCGAGAAAACGGATGGCGCGCCGGACACCATCGTCTTTGCTCAACAGATCTTGCAGGGCGTTGTCAAGTGCGTTGAAATCGCCGAAAAAACTTCGTCTCAATCCGACGCCAAGGCGAAACCGCACGGCAACCGCGGATGGATCGTGTGCATCGCTCATCAACCCCAAAGCAATCAGACGCGCCAAACGGCCTGACAGGGCTTCGACTGGCGGTATGCCGATCATGACGATGCCTATCCTGTTGCGACTCAGACGACCGACCACGTCAAAGTCCCGCGCGATGGTGCGCACGAGACGCACGCTGCGCGCCATGAGGAGTTCAATATCCGGCGGGTTCGCAGACTCGGCCTCCGCCGGATCCACAGCAACGTAAACAACGGCCATGTCCGGGCCGGAGTTGGCAGCGCTGCTCCACAGGCGCGCTGCCTTGTCGCGAAAGGCCGCGGGCTTGAGGTAACCCGTCAGAGGGTCGTAGCTGGCGGCGACCTGCTCGCGCACCGACTGCGCATGGCGCAGGCGTCCATAAGCATTAATGCACAGCATCATGGCGACGGCCTCCGCAATCGCGGCAGCCACCGGCGTCTGATTGGGTAGCCAGGGCAGGCTGATCAACCCTGCGCTGTACGCCAGCGTCAGCGCGATGCTGCATAAATAGGGCATATAGATCAATAGCCAGTAGCCCCCGAAAATCACGCCGCGCCGCCACGCGCGGACTGCAGCGAAAATGGTGAAGGAGAAAACACTCAGCGACAAAAAATGAAACGCCAGGATATGGCGGTCATAACGCTCGTTGAACAAAGTAAGCAGGGCATAGCCGACACAAAGAGCCACCAGTACGCGTGACGTGGTACGTAGTGCGCGGCTTTGCATGCCTCCGAACATGGAGCGACTGAATGCAAGGTTGAAAGCCAGCGCAGCCAGAACAGCGTAAACGATGGCATCACTCGCAAACTTCGTGGCATCCGGCCAGAGGCTGCGCTGGGCGATACCGGTGTAACACAGTGCGGCCAACAGCGTGAACACCAGGTAGCCCGCATACCAGCCATACGTCCAGTCCCGGTAAGCCACGGTCATTTGTGCGCAGGTCAACACCAGTGTCACCACCACGCCGAGCAGCAGGCCGGTCCAGAGCATTTGGGCACTGTCCCGGCCTGTGGCATGGCTGGCCCGGACGATCACAGGTTGCAGATTGACAGGCAACTGATGCACCACCCGAATGAAAACATCGTGTTCGCCTGCGGCGTGTGCGTACAGGGGAAATCGGGGGCGCAGGGAGTCCATTGGCCACTGCCTGTGAGCCACCCTGTCCCCCGCCGCAGACATCTGCCATTTCCCTTGGGCATCGCGCTGAAACACTTCGTAGCGATCCACAATGACCGTCGGAAATTCCAGCAGCCATTCGCTGCTCGTCACAGGCTGGGGTGCCGATACCCGGAGCTTGAGCCACAGTGGCCGGTCCCGGCTCACGGCATACAGCCTGGTGGGCACAAGGGTCTCGGAGCGCTCCGCGCCCCAGGCTGCCGCCTGGTCAATGCTGGTCTGCGCGCCTGTATCTGCCAATACCCGCAGCGGCGCAGGATACACGACGGGTGCATCACCAACCAGGATCACAGGCGTGCTCGCAAGGACACCACCTGCTGACCACAAACTCCCTGCCAGGAGGAGCGGCAACAACAAGGTGGCCCGCCAAGTCCACCGCCGACGCGGGGTTGGCCGTTCAAAACTCACACGCAGGCACAGATGCTCTGTCATATGCCAAAGTTTACAGTTCAGACGCTTGCGACAAGACGCCAGCGACCAACAAAGCGCTTCTAGCGCCTGGCAGGCGGCAAATCCGTGCAACTTCCGTGCGCCACCTCCGCGGCCATGCCAATGCTTTCACCCAGCGTCGGGTGGGGGTGAATGGTTTTGCCGATGTCTACCGCGTCCGCGCCCATCTCTATGGCCAGTGCCACCTCGCCAATCATGTCTCCAGCATGGGTGCCCACCATGCCGCCACCCAGGATCTTGCCGTGGCCATGCGCTTCGGGACTGTCATCAAACAGCAGCTTGGTGACTCCCTCGTCCCGACCATTGGCAATGGCGCGGCCAGAGGCGTTCCAGGGGAACAAGCCCTTTTTGACCTTGATGCCTTGCGCCTTGGCTTGATCCTCGGTCAGGCCCACCCACGCGATTTCCGGGTCGGTGTAGGCCACACTGGGAATCACACGCGCGTTGAAGGCCGCGCTGGCCAAGGCCTTGTTGCCCTGCTGCTCGCCGGCAATCACTTCAGCAGCCACATGCGCTTCGTGCACCGCCTTGTGGGCCAGCATGGGCTGACCAACGATATCGCCGATCGCAAAGATATGCGGCACGTTGGTGCGCATCTGGATGTCCACCGGAATGAAGCCGCGGTCACTCACGCTGACGCCGGCTTTTTCTGCCGCAATCTTTTTGCCATTGGGTGTGCGGCCCACCGCTTGCAGCACCAGGTCATAAGTCTGCGGGCCCGGAGCGCCCTCGCCTTCAAACGTGACTTCAATGCCTTTGGCCGTTGCCTTGGCGCCCACGGTTTTGGTCTTGAGCATGATGTTGTCAAACCGCGGCGCATTCATTTTTTGCCAGATCTTGACCAGGTCACGGTCGGCACCCTGCATGAGGCCGTCCATCATCTCGACCACATCCAGCCGCGCACCCAGCGTGCTGTAGACCGTGCCCATCTCCAGGCCGATGATGCCGCCACCGAGGATCAGCATGCGCTTGGGGACTTCCTTGAGGTTCAGAGCGCCGGTGGAGTCGACGACGCGCGGGTCTTCAGGCATGAAGGGCAGACGCACCGCCTGCGAACCTGCGGCAATGATGCAGTTCCTGAAGGCAATCGTCTGCTTCTTGCCGGTTTGCTCCTGCGCCGCTCCGCTGGTTTCCTGCAGCTCGACATGGTTGGGGCCGACAAAACTGCCATAGCCCCGCAACACCGTCACCTTGCGCATCTTGGCCATGGCAGCAAGACCACCCGTCAGCTTGCCCACCACTTTTTCCTTGTGGGTGCGCAGCTTGCCGATGTCCAGCCTGGGTTCGCCAAAACTCACGCCCAGGCTGTCAAAGTGTTTGACCTCGTCCATCACCGCCGCGACGTGCAGCAAGGCCTTGGAAGGGATGCACCCTACGTTGAGGCAGACGCCGCCCAGCGTGGCGTAACGCTCGACCAGTACCACCTTCAATCCGAGATCAGCGGCGCGGAAAGCTGCCGAATACCCGCCAGGACCAGCGCCCAGCACCAGCAGGTCGCAGTCGACGTCAGCGCTTCCTGCAAAGGCCGATGCGGCAGGCGCTATCTTTTCAGGAGCAGGCTTGTCAGATGAAGAAAGGGCCGGTGCCTGTTTTGATTCCGTAGCTGGGGCCGCGGCTGGAGCAGCAACGCCATCGGCCTCCAGCACCAGCACGACCGTACCCTGCTTGACCTTGTCGCCCAGCTTCACCTTGATCGTCTTGACCACGCCAGCGTGGCTCGAGGGGATCTCCATCGACGCTTTGTCGCTTTCCACCGTCATCAGGCTCTGGTCGGCCTTGATCGTGTCGCCCGCCTGGACCAGCAGTTCGATCACGGAGACCTCGTCGAAGTCACCGATGTCAGGGATCTGGATGTCTATCAATGCCATGTCTTGTCTCCGCTTGATTACTTTTTAAGCTTGATGGTGAACACTTCAACCGGTCCACCGGAATTTTTGTCGAACTCGCAGCCTGCATGCACACCGGCCAGGGCCACTTCACGTGCATTTTTGGCTTTGCCCCAGGTGGCATGCATGGCACCCAGCGCGAAGCTGCGGCCCGAGCCTATGCCCCAGAACTCCTTGAACTCAAAGACCTCACGGTAGCTGTAAAGGCCATAGATGCCACTGGCGTTGGCGATCAGCACGCTGAACTGGCTGGACTCGTAGGGGTCGTTGTCGTCTTCCTTGGTCTGCAGGAAGAAAGTCTCTTTAAGCACCGGATGCAGCCTGGTGAAGGTGTCAAACACCTCGTCCTTGCTGCCCAGTGTGAGCTGGTCCCTGGGCAAGGCCACCATGGCCTTGCGCAGCACGGGAAAGTGCGCCACCGTACCGGCCATGCCCACGTAACTCGGGCCAGCGGGCGTGTCGACCTTGAAGACCTTGCTGTTGCTCTCAAACCGGCCGCTCAGGCGGGTGTCGCCAAAGGTGATCAACGCATCGGTGGCGATCACCGCCTGACCGGCCTTCTTCACAACCACCAGCGTCGTCATGCCGGGAATCCTTTCAAGCCGGGGCCGCGGGACTGGCTTTGCCAGACCGCAGGCGCAGCGGCCCCCTCGGGGGGCAGCGCATTACACGAAGTGAAAAGCGTGGGGGCATTCAGAGTAACACCCTGCGGAAGTCCGCCAGCACGGAGGCCAGGTAGGTGGTGAAACGCGCGCCGGATGCGCCGTCAATCACGCGGTGGTCGTACGAGAGCGACAGCGGCAACGTCAGGCGCGGCACGAAGGCCTTGCCGTCCCACACAGGCTTCATCGAACTCTTGGACAGGCCCAGGATGGCAACCTCGGGAGCGTTGATAAGCGGGGTGAAATAGGTGGTGCCCAGCCCGCCGAGTGAACTGATAGAGAAGCACCCGCCCTGCATCTCGCCCGGCGACAGCTTGCCGTCACGCGCCTTTTTGGCCAACTCGCCCATCTCCTGCGAGATCTGCAGGATGCCCTTCTTGTCCACGTCGCGCAGCACCGGCACCACCAGCCCGTTGGGCGTGTCGGCGGCAAAGCCGATGTGGAAATACTGTTTGTAGACCAGCTGCTCGCCGTCCAGGCTGGCGTTGAAGTCCGGGAACTTCTTCAGCGCCGCGACGGCCGCCTTGATGACGAAGGCCAGCATCGTGATCTTGACGCCCGACTTTTCGTTTTCCTTGTTGGACGACACGCGGAAGGCTTCCAGTTCGGTGATGTCGGCATCGTCGTAACTCGTGACGTGAGGGATCATCACCCAGTTGCGGTGCAGGTTGGCGCCGCTGATCTTCTTGATGCGGGACCTGTCCTTGCGCTCGACCGGACCGAACTTGGCAAAGTCCACTTTCGGCCAGGGCAGCAGGTCCAGACCGCCTCCGCTGGCTCCAGCAGCAGGCGCCTTCGCCGCCTGGGCCAGCGTGCGGACATCGCCAGCCATCACCGAGCGGGTGAAGCCCTGGACATCGTCCAGCGTGATGCGTCCCTTGGGACCGCTGCCTTTGACTTCATTGAGCAGCACGCCGAGTTCACGGGCGAACTTGCGCACCGAAGGCGATGCGTGCGGCAGTTGCCCCGTAGGCACTGCCGGCTCGTGCGCAGGCAGTGCCGCCGTGGGGGCCGTGCGCTCGACGGGCGGGCTGGCCAGTGTCGCCGCTGCAGGCGCAGCAGCTGCCGGTGCCGCTGCGGGAGATCCGACGGCGGGCGCAGAACCCGACGCACCCTCCAGCACGACCAGCAAATCCCCAATATTGATCTTGTCGCCCAGCTTGACCTTGAGCTCCCGGACCACGCCGGCTGCCGACGAAGGGATCTCCATCGAGGCCTTGTCCGACTCCACCGTCAGCAGGGACTGCTCGACCTTGACGGTGTCGCCGACCTTGACCAGCACTTCAATGACGGCCACATCCTTGAAGTCACCGATGTCGGGAACGCGGACTTCCACGGACCCGGAAGCTGCAGGGGCTGCATTCGCTACTGATTTGATAGCTGCTGATTCAGCAGTGGCGGGAGCCGGAGCCGTTTTTTGTTCCGAAACAGGAGCCGCGGCGGGCGCAGCCGCAGCGCCGGCGGTTTCCAGCACCAGCACCACCGAGCCTTGCTTGACCTTGTCGCCCAGCCTGACCTTGAGTTCCTTGACCACGCCCGCAGCGGAAGACGGAATCTCCATCGAGGCCTTGTCGCTTTCCACAGTCAGCAGGCTTTGATCGGCCTGGATGGTGTCCCCCGGTTTGACCAGCAATTCAATGACCGAAACCTCGTCGAAATCCCCGATGTCGGGGACCGTAATGTCTACCAGTGCCATGTTCTTGTCTCCAGTTCGTTCTGCGCGTTTGCTCAGGCGTAGAGCGGGTTGATCTTGTCGGCATTGATACCGTATTTTTTGATCGCCTCTGCGACCTTGGCCACCGGCACCGTGCCCTCTTCGCTCAGCGCCTTCAGCGCAGAGACAACGATGTAGTGGCGGTTGACCTCGAAGTGCTCACGCAGCTTGTAGCGGAAATCGCTGCGGCCGAAGCCGTCTGTGCCCAGCACCTTGTAGGTGCGACCCTTGGGCATGAAGGGGCGAATCTGCTCGGCATAGGCTTTCATGTAGTCGGTCGATGCAATCACCGGACCTGCGTGCTTTTCAAGCTGCTGGCTGACAAAGGGTACGCGCGGCGATTTGTCGGTCGGGTGCAGCAGGTTGTAACGCTCGCAGTCCTGGCCTTCTCGCGTCAGCTCGTTAAAGCTTGGGCAGCTCCAGACATTGGCAGCAACACCCCACTCTTTCTCCAGCAGTTCCTGCGCCGCAATCGACTCCCGCAGGATGGTGCCTGAGCCCAGCAGTTGCACGCGCGGGGTCAGCTTTTTGCCTTCCTTGCACAGGTACATGCCCTTGATGATCTGCTCTTCCGTACCCGCGGTCAGGCCAGGCATGGCGTAGTTTTCATTGAGCAGCGTGATGTAGAAGTACACGTTGTCCTGCTTTTCCACCATGCGCTTGAGACCGTGGTGAAGGATGACCGCCACTTCGTGTGCAAAGGTCGGATCGTAGGAGATGCAGTTGGGAATGGTGCCGGCCATGATGTGGCTGTGGCCGTCTTCGTGCTGCAGTCCTTCGCCGTTGAGGGTGGTGCGCCCGGAAGTGCCTCCCAGCAGGAAACCACGCGCCTGCATGTCGCCGGCGGCCCAGCACAGATCGCCCACACGCTGCAGGCCGAACATCGAGTAATAGATGTAGAACGGCACCATGATGCGGTTGTTGGTCGAATAAGAGGTGGCCGCTGCGATCCAGCTGGCCATGCCGCCAGCCTCGTTGATGCCTTCCTGCAGGATCTGCCCGGCCTTGTCTTCCTTGTAGTAGCTCACCTGCTCGCGGTCTTGCGGTGTGTAGAGCTGGCCTTCATGGTTGTAGATGCCGATCTGGCGGAACAGCCCCTCCATGCCGAAAGTGCGGGCCTCGTCCACCAGAATGGGCACGGTGCGCGGTCCCAGTGCCTTGTCGCGCAGCAGCGTCGTGAGAAAACGCACATAGGCCTGCGTGGTTGAAATCTCACGGCCCTCGGTCGTCGGCTCCAGCACGGACTTGAAGGTTTCCAGCGCCGGGACAGTGAACTGCTCGTCGGCCTTGACACGGCGGTGCGGCAAATAACCACCCAGGGCCTTGCGCCGCTCGTGCAGGTACTTCATCTCCGGCGTATCGTCGGCAGGCTTGTAAAACGGCAGGTCGGCAATTTGCGCGTCTGGAATCGGAATGTTGAAGCGGTCGCGGAAGGTCTTGATGTCCTCGTCGGTGAGCTTTTTGGTCTGGTGCGCCGTGTTTTTGCCTTCGCCGCTTTTTCCCATGCCAAAGCCCTTGACGGTCTTGATCAAGAGCACGGTGGGCTGGCCCTTGTGATTGACCGCCTTGTGGTACGCGGCATAAACCTTTTGCGGGTCATGGCCACCGCGCTGCAGGCGCCAGATGTCGTCGTCGCTCATCTTGGCGACCATCTCCAGCGTGCGTGGGTCCTTGCCAAAGAAATGCTTGCGCACATACGCGCCGTCATTGGCTTTCATGGCCTGGTAGTCGCCATCCAGCGTGTCCATCATGACCTTGCGCAGTGCGCCGTCCTTGTCGCGCGCCAGCAGCGGGTCCCAGTAGTTGCCCCAGATCAACTTGATCACGTTCCAGCCTGCGCCGCGGAACTCGCCCTCGAGCTCCTGAATGATCTTGCCGTTGCCCCGCACCGGACCGTCCAGGCGCTGCAGGTTGCAGTTGATGACAAAAATCAGGTTGTCGAGATTTTCACGCGCTGCCACACCGATGGCCCCCAGCGACTCGACCTCGTCCATTTCCCCGTCACCGCAGAAGACCCACACTTTGCGGTTTTCGGTGTTGGCAATGCCGCGTGCGTGCAGGTACTTGAGAAAGCGGGCCTGGTAGATACCCATCAACGGGCCCAATCCCATGGACACGGTGGGGAACTGCCAGAACTCCGGCATGAGTTTGGGATGCGGGTAGCTCGACAGGCCCTTGCCATCGACTTCCTGGCGGAAGTTCAGCAGTTGCTCCTCCGTCAGGCGGCCTTCCATGAAAGCGCGGGCATAAATACCCGGGGAACTGTGGCCCTGGATGTAGAGGCAATCGCCACCGTGCTCCTTGCCAGGCTCATTGCTTTCGGCATGCCAGAAATGGTTGAAACCGGTGCCAAACATGTTGGCCAGTGAGGCAAACGAGCTGATGTGACCGCCGAGGTCACCGCCGTCTTCGGGGTGGTGGCGATTGGCCTTGACCACCATGGCCATCGCATTCCAGCGCATGTAGGCGCGCAGGCGTTCTTCGATTTCCAGATTGCCGGGGCAACGCTCTTCCTGGCTGGCTTCCAGCGTGTTCACATAACCGGTGGTTGCCGAAAACGGCATGTCGATGCTGCTTTGGCGCGCATGTTCAAGCAATTGCTCGAGCAGAAAGTGGGCCCGGTCGGGACCTTCGCTCTCAATGACTGCGGTCAGGGCGTCCAGCCACTCCCGCGTTTCCTGTGAGTCCTTGTCAAGGAACTCGTTGGCGGCATTGCCCAAGTTGTCCGCGCGTGCCTGTTCCGGATTTGCAGCCATGGTTTTGTCTCCTGCTGTAGCTGGTTAGCTTTGTGGTTTGCTGGCGTCCTCATCACGTTGTAACGCAATTTGGATTCAAGTCATTAGTTTCTCATAGATTTTGAATAATTTCAAATAGTGCATGTACATTTCATATTAAGAAATTTAAAACGATTTCAATCTATTTCAACCCCGGGTGCCGACACGGCCCGCAACATAAGTCCCGTAAACTGGACGGCCCCATGACACGTGATGCGCCACCCCACTCCCCCGGTAACGGGCAAACCGCGCCGCTGGCGAGCTGGCGTCTCTGGTGGCGCAAGCAGTCGCCCACCCGGCAGGACCGCTTTGTCACTCTGGGGCCCCTGCTGGCCGTCATGCTTTTCCTGGCCGCCGTGATTGCAGCTTTCGGCTACCTGAGGCTTGAAGAAATAGACCGCGAGCAACAGGCTGTCAAACGCGATGTTGAATACGCCCAACAGCGGCTGCGCCTGCGCCTTCTGGAACGCCAGGAGCAACTGATGCGGCTGGGCCGCGACGTCTCCAACCGCGAAGTGGACAGCGACGAATTCGTAGCCCAGGCTGAATCGCTGGTCAACCAGTACCCCGAACTGATGGCCGTGACATGGGTGGATGCTCGCCGCAAGGTCAAGTCTGCCTACACTTCACCCAGTGCCAATGCCACGCAGATTCGCGCGTCGGGCGATCTGCTCAAACAGGGAGAAACCGAAGGGACCTTTGGCCTGGCGCGCGATTTGCGCCAGCCCGTTTACTCGCGCCCCTTGACGGTCAAGGACGACGCCAGCTACAACGCGCCAAGCCTTCAGTTGCATGTGCCGCTGGATGACCAGGGCAAGTTTGGCGGCGTCATCCTGGGCGAGTATTCCTTTGACGGGCTGCTGCGCTTCGGCGTGCCTACAGAAGTCAGCGCCAAATACGCAGTCGCCTTGCTCGACGACCAGGGCAAGCTGCTGGCCGGAAACCTGCCACCACCGCGCAACACCGCGGCCAAGCTGCTCCCCTGGTCCGACGAAGCACAGGAGTACGAAATACCGGTTTCTCCCGTGGGCAATGGCTTGCTGCTCAAGGCCCAGGGCTACCGCGCCTCTCTGGGTGTGGTGGGTAGCGGATTCTTCTGGCTTGTCAGTGCGCTCAGCGCCCTGACGGTATGGATGCTGGTGGGCACATGGCGTCATACGCGCAGGCGCGTGCAGGCCCAGGAAGCCTTGATCACCGAAACCAATTTCCGCCGTGCCATGGAGAACTCCATGTTGACCGGTATGCGTGCACTGGACCTGCAGGGCCGCATCACCTACGTCAACCCGGCCTTTTGCCAGATGACAGGCTGGAGCGAGGGCGAGCTTGTGGGCCGCACAGCGCCCTTTCCCTACTGGCCCGATCAGGACCGCGAAACACTCGCCGCCCGCCTGGACGACGAATTGCACGGACGCACCACGCCCGGCGGGTTTGAGGTGCGGGTCAAGCGCAAGAGCGGCGCGATTTTTGACGGCCGCATGTACGTTTCCCCGCTGATCGACTCGCGCGGCCAGCAAACCGGCTGGATGACATCCATGACGGACATCACCGAACCCAAACGTATCCGCGAGGAGCTCTCGGCCTCCTACGAGCGCTTCACCACCGTGCTCGAAGGACTGGACGCGGCAGTGTCGGTGGCGCCGCTGGGCAGCGAAGAGCTGCTTTTTGCGAACAAGCTTTACCGCGCCTGGTTCGGCGCCGAGGTCTCCGGCCACATGAACCTGATTGCGCAGGCTGGCGTGCCGGTGGTGCCGCCTGTCGACGACGCGATGGACCCGGTCGACGGGCTTGCGGGCTTTCCGACCGACACCCTGACCGCAGCCCAGACGGAAAATGCCGAGATATTTGTACCCGACCTGGCCAAGTGGCTGGAAGTGCGCTCACGCTACCTGACATGGGTGGACGGTCGTCTGGCACAGATGGTGATTGCCACCGACATCACGCCGCGCCGGCATGCCGAGGAGCAGGCGGCCCAGCAAGCTGAGCGGGCGCAGTCCGCCAGCCGCCTGATCACCATGGGCGAGATGGCCTCCAGCGTTGCGCACGAATTGAATCAGCCCTTGACGGCCATCAACAACTATTGCAACGGCATGGTCTCGCGCATCAAGGGCCAGCAAATCACCAATGAAGACCTGCTGATCGCGCTGGAAAAAACCGCCAAACAGGCGCATCGCGCGGGTCAGATCATCCAGCGCATACGCTCCTTCGTCAAACGCAGCGAGCCGAACCGGACGTCCTCCGACGTGGCCACCATGGTCAGCAATGCCATGGAACTGGCTGACATTGAATTGCGAAGGCACAACGTGCGGCTGAGCCACTACATCGCGGCACGCCTGCCCACGGTCATGGTGGACCCCATCCTGATTGAGCAGGTGCTGATCAACCTGATGAAAAACGCAGCCGAGTCCATCGCCCAGGCGCGGCGGCCCGCAGCGCGCCGCAGCGTGGAACTGCGGGTGGTGCCCAAAATCATTGAAGACCAGAGCGTGGTCGAATTTTCGGTTCTCGATTCGGGCAAGGGGCTGTCGCCTGAAGTGATGGGCCGTCTGTACGAAGCCTTTTACTCCACCAAGGCCGAGGGCATGGGCATCGGCCTGAAACTGTGCCGCAGCATTGTCGAGTCCCACCAGGGCAGGATGCAGGCGGAGAACCTCTACAATGGTGAAGAAGTCGTGGGCTGCCGGTTTACTTTCTGGATACCCGTGACGCCCCTGCTTCTTCCGGCCACGGCCGCCGCAGAAGCGACACCCACCCGGGCTGGCATTTAAGGTTCCTGACACCGTCTACGCAAAGGTTTGGCATGAGCTTGATTCCGAAAAAAGGTACTGTGTATGTCGTCGATGACGACGAGGGCGTGCGCGACTCCTTGCAGTGGCTGCTGGAAGGCAAGGACTACCGCGTGCGTTGCTACGATTCTGCCGAGACCTTCCTGAGCCGTTACGACCCGCGTGAGGTGGCCTGCCTGATTGTTGACATCCGCATGGGCGGCATGACAGGGCTTGAACTGCAGGACCGTCTGGTAGAACGAAAATCGCCGCTGCCGATTGTGTTCATCACCGGTCACGGCGATGTCCCCATGGCCGTCAACACCATGAAAAAAGGCGCGATGGATTTCATCCAGAAGCCTTTTCAGGAAGACGCGCTGGTCAGCCTCGTTGAACGCATGCTCGACCAGGCCAAAGATGCATTCAGCGAGCACCAGCAATCCGCCAGCCGTGACGCCCTGCTGGCCAAACTGACATCGCGCGAAGCGCAGGTGCTGGAACGCATTGTTGCCGGCCGGCTGAACAAGCAGATCGCCGACGACCTGGGCATCAGCATCAAGACGGTGGAGGCGCACCGCGCCAACATCATGGAAAAGCTCAATGCCAATACTGTTGCCGACCTGCTGAAAATTGCACTTGGTTCCAGCGCACCCAAGGCCTGACCCCCGCCGCTATCTTTCTGATAGCTGCATGCGCCCGTGGTTCATGGACCGACGGGCGTTTTTATTGTGAAGAACTGAACACATGACAGCACAACTGATCGACGGCAACGCCCTGTCCAAACAACTGCGCAGCGACGTTACCCTGCGCGCCGCCGCCCTGCGCGAGCGCGGCATCGTCCCCGGCCTGGCAGTGGTACTGGTCGGCGAAAACCCGGCCAGTCAGGTGTATGTGCGCAACAAGGTCAAGGCCTGCCAGGACAGCGGCTTGCACTCGGTGCTGGAGCAATATCCCGCCACACTCAGTGAAGCGGACCTGCTGGCCCGTGTGGACGCCCTGAACCGGGACCCGGCCATACATGGCATCCTCGTTCAACTGCCCTTGCCGCCCCACATCGATGCGCAAAAAGTCATTGAGGCCATTTCGCCCGAAAAAGACGTGGATGGTTTTCACGTGGCCAGCGCTGGTGCGCTGATGGTGGGCCAGCCGGGCTTCTGGCCTTGTACGCCTTACGGCTGCATGAAGATGCTGGAAAGCATTGGGTACGAGCTCAAAGGCAAGCATGCGGTCGTTATAGGCCGCAGCAACATTGTCGGCAAGCCGATGGCTCTGATGCTGCTGCAAAAACATGCCACGGTGACCATCTGCCACAGCGGCACCAGCAACTTGAAGGCCCTGACGCTTCAGGCCGACGTGGTCGTGGCCGCGGTCGGCAAGCGCAATGTGCTGACGGCCGACATGGTCAAACCCGGCGCAGTGGTCATCGACGTGGGCATGAACCGCAACGAGGAAGGCAAGCTCTGCGGTGACGTGGATTTCGCCGGTGTGAAGGAGGTGGCGGGATGGATCACACCGGTGCCCGGCGGGGTCGGTCCCATGACCATCACCATGTTGCTGGTCAACACCCTGGAAGCCGCTGAAAGAGCCTAGCTGGAGCGTCTTTCAACGGTTTTCGCCAGGTGCCAGAGCACCATTCCTGCGCACCACCACTGGCCCAGGTACATGGCACTGCCCAGGCCATGCCAGAGTTTCAGGTCACCACCACCGCTGCGCGCACTGACAATGCGCGGCGCAAGGACAAACTCCACCAGCACCGCCAGCAGCAGGCCAGCCACTACGAATTTGATAGCATCCTTCGAGGACGGCAAAAGGGCTTCAGGTTCTTTTTTATTCAATGCCATGAGCAGCAGCATGGCGCAACCGACACTCAGCCAGGTCTGGGCGGTGAAAAGTTTGGCAGCCAGAGAGCCCGCCGCGGCGGGGCTGCCCAGATGGACAAACAACAGCGGTACGACCACAAAACCGAGCCCCGTCAGACTTCCCCACCAGAGGGCTGCAAGAAAAAAGCCCAGGCGCGACTTCATGCCCACGGGTCAGATGTACATCACCGCAATGATTTCATAACGCCGGATGCCACCAGGCGCCTGCACTTCCGCCGTGTCGCCCTCGTCCTTGCCGATCAGGGCGCGGGCAATCGGTGAGCTGATGTTGACTCGGCCCATCTTGATGTCGGCCTCGTCCTCGCCCACGATCTGATAGGTCACCTTGTCGCCGGTGTCCTCGTCCTGCAACTCGATGGTGGAGCCAAACACCACCTTGCCACCGGCATCCACCTCGGTCGGGTCAATGATCAGGGCCGCCGACAGCTTGCCTTCAATCTCCTGAATCCGGCCTTCAATAAAGCCCTGACGATCCTTGGCGGCGTCGTACTCTGCATTTTCGCTGAGGTCGCCCTGGGCGCGCGCCTCGGAGATCGCATTGATCACCCAGGGACGGTCTACCGTCTTGAGCTGGTGCAACTCGGCCTTGAGCTTTTCTGCGCCTTTTTTGGTGATGGGAAGTGTTGCCATAAGTGTCTTTGGGATGTCTCTCGACGGGTGTCCTGCAAAAGCAAACCGCCGGGTGTTACCACTCGGCGGAATCAGTCAAATTATGCCGCGAAAAAGCGACCGTCATCCAGCACCCCGGGCGCTTTCGGCCAAAACCTGCCGCCAGACATGCCAAGGGATCCATTCCGTCCTGCTCCTGCGATGACATGACAAACGGGAACAGCCGGGCTAAGCTCGCCATGGCTTGCGCAGGAGTCGCGGGTCCGGCCCACAAATCCACTCGACCAACACCAAAGGATACCCATGCTCTCACGTCGCCTTGCACTTCAGTCCCTGAGCGCTTTGTCTGCCACTGCGCTTGCCTCGGGTGCGCATGCGCAGGCCAGTTGCGCGGTGTTCACCTCCAAAACCCAAAGCGCCGTCACACCCGACGCTGCGCTGCAAATGCTCAAGGACGGCAACACCCGGTTTGTGGAGGGCCGCACGCGCAATTGCGACCTGCGTCAACAGATTCGTGACACCTCGACCCAGCAATCCCCGGTGGCGGTTGTGGTCGGCTGTATTGACAGCCGGGTGCCGCCGGAATTGGTGTTTGACCAGCGCCTGGGCGATATTTTCGCCGCGCGTATTGCAGGCAATTTTGTCAATACTGACATTTTGGGAAGCCTGGAATTTGCGACCCGGCTGGCAGGCGCGAAACTGATTGTGGTGCTGGGCCACACCGAGTGCGGCGCCATCAAGGGCGCAGCCGACGACGCGAAACTGGGCAACCTCACGGCCATGCTGGGCAACATCCGCCCCTCCCTGGCCAAACTCAACTACAAGGGCGTACCCAGTTCAAAAGACAAGGTGCTGGTGCAACAACTGGCCGACCAGAATGCCAGGGACGCCGCCAGGATGATCATGGACAAGAGCGAGGTGATTGCCGCCCTGGTGAGGGAAGGCAAGGTCAAGATCGCTTCCGCCATGCATGACATCGGCACCGGCAAGGTCAGCTGGTTCGCATAGATGCCCTGAACCGGGTCCGATCACCCAGACCCTAGACCAGTTGGGCGTGCAATTCCTGGATCGAATAGACACTCAGGTTGTCGAGGTATTTCATGCCCTCCACCGCCGCTTCTGCACCGGCAATGGTGGTGAAAGTGGTGACCCGGGCCAGCAAGGCAGAGGTGCGGATCTGGCGTGAATCGGCAATCGCATTGCGCCGCTCTTCCACGGTGTTGATGACCAGCACGATCTCGTTGTTCTTGATCATGTCGACCACGTGCGGACGGCCCTCGGTCACCTTGTTGACCACGCCGCAAGCAATGCCCGCTGCCGTAATGGCGGCGGCCGTTCCCTTGGTGGCGACCAGGTCGAATTTGAGGGCGACCAACGCACGAGCCACTTCCACGGCACGCGCTTTGTCGTTGTTCTTGACGGTCAGGAAAACCCTGCCCGATGTCGGCAGCTTGGTGCCGGCACCGAGTTGAGACTTCACAAAGGCCTCGCCAAAGGTCTTGCCCACACCCATGACTTCGCCGGTCGATTTCATCTCGGGGCCGAGGATCGTGTCCACACCGGGGAACTTGACGAAGGGAAACACCGCTTCCTTGACGCTGAAGTACGGCGGTGTGACTTCCTTGCCTATGCCTTGCGAGGCCAGCGACTGGCCCACCATGCAGCGCGCCGCCACCTTGGCCAGCTGGATGCCGGTGGCCTTGCTGACAAAGGGCACGGTGCGGGAGGCGCGCGGATTGACTTCGAGCACGTAAATCACGTCCTGCCCATCCACATGCTGGATCGCAAACTGCACGTTCATCAGACCTACGACGTTCAGGGCTTGGGCCATGGCCGCCGTCTGGCGTTTGATTTCGGTGACCGTTTCAACACCCAGAGAATAAGGCGGCAGGGAACAGGCGGAGTCACCGCTGTGCACGCCGGCCTGCTCAATGTGTTCCATCACGCCGCCGATGAAGGTTTTGCCTTCCGCATCACGTATGCAATCGACATCACACTCGATCGCATCGTTCAGGAAGCGGTCCAGCAACACCGGCGAATCGTGGCTGACCTTGACGGCTTCACGCATATAACGCTCGAGGTCGCGCTGCTCATGCACGATTTCCATGGCGCGGCCACCCAGCACATAACTTGGGCGCACCACCAAAGGGTAGCCCAGTGCCGCGGCTTTCTCCAGCGCTTCCGGCTCGGTGCGGGCAGTCGCATTGGGCGGCTGGCGCAACTTCAGCTCGTGAAGCAGCTTCTGGAAACGCTCGCGGTCTTCGGCTGCGTCAATCATGTCAGGCGAGGTGCCGATGATGGGCACGCCGTTTTTCTCGAGGTCCAGCGCCAGCTTCAAAGGCGTCTGGCCACCGTACTGGACGATCACGCCCAAAGGCTTTTCCTTGTCAACGATTTCAAGCACGTCTTCCAGGGTCAGTGGCTCAAAATACAGGCGGTCGGAGGTGTCGTAGTCGGTAGACACGGTTTCCGGATTGCAGTTGACCATGATGGTCTCGTAACCATCCTCACGCATGGCGAGCGCAGCATGCACGCAGCAGTAGTCAAACTCGATGCCCTGGCCGATGCGGTTGGGACCGCCGCCCAGCACCATGATTTTTTTGTTGGCGGTAGGTGCGGCTTCACACTCGCTGCCCTCGGCCTCGTAGGTCGAGTACATGTAGGCGGTGTTGGTGGCGAACTCGGCCGCGCAGGTGTCGACACGCTTGTAAACAGGCCGTACGCCCAGCGCCCTGCGCTTGTCGCGAATGGCGGTGTCGGTGGTCTTGAGTTGCTTGGCCAGGCGGCGATCCGAAAAGCCTTTTTGCTTGAGGGTGCGCAAGGTGGCGGCGTCGATCTTGTCGAGCGTGGTGGTTTCCAGCTCCAGCTCGATCTTGACGATCTGCTCGATCTGCACCAGGAACCAGGGGTCAATTTTTGTGAGGGCAAACACTTCATCGACGCTCATGCCGAGGGCAAAGGCATCACCGACATACCAGATCCGGTCCGGTCCGGGCGCGCCGAGTTCTTTCTCGAGCACCTCCCGGTCCTGGGTCTTCTCGTTCATGCCATCCACGCCGACTTCCAGGCCACGCAGGGCTTTCTGAAAGGACTCCTGGAAGGTGCGGCCCATGGCCATGACTTCACCGACCGACTTCATCTGCGTGGTCAGGCGCGAATCGGCCGCCGGAAATTTTTCAAAGGCAAAGCGCGGAATCTTGGTCACCACATAGTCAATGCTCGGCTCAAAGCTCGCCGGCGTCGCGCCGCCCGTGATGTCGTTACGCAGCTCATCCAGCGTGTAGCCGATGGCCAGCTTGGCCGCAACTTTGGCAATCGGAAAGCCCGTGGCCTTCGACGCCAGCGCCGAGGAACGCGACACGCGCGGGTTCATCTCGATCACCACCATGCGGCCATCCGCCGGGTTGATCGAAAACTGCACGTTGGAGCCTCCGGTATCAACGCCGATCTCGCGCAGCACGGCCAGAGATGCATTGCGCAGGATCTGGTATTCCTTGTCGGTCAGGGTCTGGGCCGGTGCCACCGTGATCGAGTCGCCGGTGTGCACACCCATGGGGTCCAGGTTTTCAATCGAGCAGACGATGATGCAGTTGTCGGCCTTGTCGCGGACCACTTCCATCTCGTACTCTTTCCAGCCGAGCAGCGATTCTTCAATCAGCAACTCGTTGGTCGGAGAGGCTTCCAGGCCGCGCTTGCAGATGACTTCGAACTCTTCCGAGTTGTAGGCAATGCCGCCACCGGTGCCGCCCAGGGTGAAGCTGGGGCGGATCACGGTCGGGAAACCCAGCGTCTTCTGCACGGTCCAGGCTTCTTCCATGCTGTGGGCAATGCCCGAGCGCGCCGATCCGAGGCCGATCTTGGTCATCGCGTCCTTGAACTTCAGGCGGTCTTCCGCCTTGTCGATCGCTTCGGGCGTGGCGCCTATCAGCTCGACCTTGTATTTGTCGAGTACGCCGTTGTGCCAGAGGTCCAGCGCGCAGTTGAGCGCGGTCTGGCCACCCATGGTCGGCAGGATCGCATCGGGGCGCTCTTTGGCGATGATTTTTTCGACCGTCTGCCAGGTAATGGGCTCGATGTAGGTGACGTCGGCCGTGGCCGGGTCGGTCATGATGGTCGCCGGGTTGCTGTTGATCAGGATGACCTTGTAGCCTTCCTCACGCAAGGCCTTGCACGCCTGCACGCCGGAGTAATCGAACTCGCAGGCCTGGCCAATGATGATGGGCCCGGCGCCTATGATGAGGACGCTTTTGATGTCTGTGCGTTTAGGCATTATTTTTTCCCTCCATGCTGTTCCATGAGGGTGGTGAAACGATCAAACAAATACGAAATGTCGTGCGGGCCGGGTGAGGCTTCCGGGTGGCCCTGGAAGCAGAAGGCCGGCTTGTCGGTTCGGGCCAAACCCTGCAACGTGCCGTCAAACAGGCTGATGTGGGTGGGACGCAGGTTCGCCGGCATGGTTTTTTCATCGACCGCAAAACCGTGGTTCTGGCTGGTGATGCTGACGCGGCCGTTGTCCAGGTCTTTCACCGGGTGATTCGCGCCGTGGTGGCCAAATTTCATCTTGAAGGTTTTTGCACCGCTGGCCAAGGCCATGATCTGGTGGCCCAGGCAAATGCCGAAGGTCGGGATACCGGTCTCAATCAATTCCCGAGTTGCCGCAATCGCGTAGTCGCACGGCTCGGGATCACCCGGACCATTGGCCAGAAAAATGCCATCGGGCTGGAGCTTGAGCACATCGGCGGCGCTTGTCTGGGCCGGGACCACCGTGATACGGGCACCGCGCTCGGCCATCATGCGCAGGATGTTTTTCTTGACGCCAAAGTCAAAGGCAACCACATGAAACCTGGGCGTGATCTGGACGCCATAGCCCGAGCCGAGCTTCCACTCGGTCTGGCTCCAGGAGTAGGTCTGCTTGACGGAGACGACCTTGGCCAGATCAAGCCCGCTCATGCTGGGCGCAGCCTTGGCGGCGGCCACCGCCTTGTCTTTGGCAGACTGGCTGATCTCCTCGCCAGCAGCCAGCGCCAGGATACAGCCGTTTTGCGCGCCCCTGGTGCGCAGGTGGCGCGTGAGTTGCCGGGTATCGATGCCTGCGATCGCCACCGTGTTTTCCTTGACCAGATACTCCGACAAGGTCATGGTCATGCGGAAGTTGGACGCCATCAGCGGCAAGTCCTTGATGATCAGGCCCGCCGCATGGACTTTTTCAGCCTCCACGTCCTCGGAACTGACGCCGTAGTTGCCGATGTGCGGGTACGTGAGGGTGACGATCTGCTGGCAGTAGCTCGGGTCGGTCAGGATTTCCTGGTAGCCGGTCATGGCGGTGTTGAACACCACCTCGCCGACGGTGGAACCTGCGGCGCCTATGGAGTTGCCGATAAAGACCGTGCCGTCTGCGAGCGCCAGGATGGCGTGAGGGCTTCTTCTTGATGTTCCCTGTAGAGACAAAAGCACTGGGTTCTCCGGATGGGTTACGGTTCGCCCAAGCGTGCACAAGAAACGTCTCGGTAAGACTCTTGCGGGTTGCTTTTGTGAGGGGGTTGGCTTTGTATGCGCTCGGGCGAAGCTGTGTTTTGAAAAGCCCCTGATTATAGCTTGAGACAGGCGTGGGCCCGC
This sequence comes from Polaromonas sp., assembly GCA_021731285.1. Classification (GTDB taxonomy): domain Bacteria; phylum Pseudomonadota; class Gammaproteobacteria; order Burkholderiales; family Burkholderiaceae_C; genus Polaromonas. The sequence goes on from JAKFXR010000033.1 coordinate 22,750, forward strand.
TCCCAAAGGGTCTGTCGCCCCAGCCATCACACGCCGCCCCAATCCCTGGTGATCACCGGGCTATCATGAATCCAATGCCACGTTCTTCTGCCCTTCCCCTCTGGTCTCTCCTCGCGCCGCTTGTCGGTTGGGTGCTGCTGTGCAGCATGTGGCTGTGGGGCGGTTCCGGGGGACTTTTTGTCGCCCTGCTCGCAACCGGCATGCTGGCTTGTGTGCTGGCTGCCGTACACCATGCGGAGGTGATCGCGCACCGGGTCGGTGAGCCTTACGGCACCCTGGTCCTGGCCGTCGCGGTGACCGTGATCGAGGTGGCCCTGATCGTTTCGCTGATGCTCACAGGTGGCCCCGCTACCACCGCGCTGGCCCGTGACACCGTGTTTGCCGCCGTGATGATCATTCTCAACGGCATGGTGGGCCTGTGCATGCTGGTCGGTGGAAGCCGCTTCGGAGAGCAGCGTTTCGGACTGTATGGCGTCAGCGCCTCACTGGCCACGCTGGCGGCCATTGCGGTGCTCACACTGGTGCTGCCCAACTACACCACCACAGTGGCCGGGCCTTTCTACAGTGTCGGCCAACTCGGATTTATTGCGGTGGTGTCGCTGGCGCTGTACGGCACTTTTGTACTGGTGCAAACCGTGCGGCACCGCGACTACTTTTTGCCCGCCCAAGGCACCGCGGATGAAGACGCCCATGCCGAACCACCCAGCGTCCGGGTCGCCCTGGCCAGTCTGGGCCTGCTGCTGGCTTGCCTGGCTGCCGTGGTGCTGCTGGCCAAGTCGCTGGCGCCGGCCATAGAAGCTGCGGTGCTGCGGGCCGGTGCGCCGCTGGCGGTGGTTGGCGTCATCATCGCTGCCGTGGTGCTGTTGCCGGAGGGCGTGGCCGCGTTGCGGGCGGCGCGGGCCAACCGGCTGCAGACCAGCCTCAATCTGGCCCTTGGCTCGGCCCTGGCCAGCATAGGCCTGACGATTCCCGCTGTGGCGATTGTCTCCATCGCCACCGGCTGGACACTCACGCTCGGGCTGGACGCCAAGTCCTCGATTTTGCTGATGCTGTCGCTGCTGGTCGCCACCCTGTCCCTGGGCACCGGCCGCACCACCGTGCTGCAAGGCGTCGTGCACCTGGTCATTTTTGCGACCTACCTGTTCACCACGCTGTTTCCTTAGTTGGCTGCCTTACCGTCTATGCTGCCAGCCGCAAGGAACTGGCGTAGAGGCAGATCGCCGCGGCAGCAGCGACATTGAGGGACTCCTCGCCGCCCGGCTGATCGATGCGAACCTGAAGGCTGGACCTGGACATCAAACTCTGGCCCACCCCCTGCCCTTCGTGTCCCATGGCCCAGGCACACGGCATGGGAAGGACCTGCTGGTGCAAAAAGCTGCCCTGGTGCGAACTGGTCACGATGATGGGCACTTTCAGGTCATCCAGAGCGTCGGGCTCCACCCCTTCGATCAGGCTCAGGGACAAATGCGCCCCCATGCCGGCGCGCAGCACCTTGGGCGACCACAAGGCGGCGCTTCCCTTGAGCGCAATCACCTGACCAAAACCAAAGGCGGCAGCGCTGCGCAATATGGAGCCGACGTTCCCTGCGTCCTGCACCCGGTCGAGAATGACCGAGGCCGCGCCAGGGGCCAGCACGGCGGGCGCAGGCATGTCCAGGACAAAACCCATCCGTGCGGGAGACTCCAGTCCGCTGATGTCCGCAAAAAAGAGGTCGGAAATGACTATGTTTTTAATAGCACACTGCGTCCATTCGGCGGGAGTCAAAGGCCAAAATGACTCAGAAAAAACAGCGATCGCGGGTTTGACGCCACGCGCCAGAGCGGCCCTGCACAAATGATCCCCCTCCAGCCAGATGCGTCCCTGTTTGCGGTAGGCCGTGCTGTCTTGTGACAGCTTGCGCAAGTCCTTGAGCAGGGCATTGTCGCGCGACGTGACGAATACCGGCGGTGCCCCGCTCAACGCAGCACCTCGGCTACCGGACTGAAGGAACGGCGGTGCTGGGGGCAGGCGCCGTGTTCCCGCAGTGCAGCCAGGTGCTCCGCCGTGCCATAGCCCTTGTGGCCAGCGAAGCCGTACTGGGGATACTCAAGGTGGAACTGCTCGCACCAGCGGTCGCGATGTACCTTGGCAAGAATGGAAGCGGCGGAGATGGAGGGCACCAGCGCGTCGCCCTTGACGATGGCCTCGGCCAGAATGTTGAGGACAGGCAGACGGTTGCCGTCAACCAGTACCTTGACAGGCTTGAGCCGCAGACCTTCGACTGCACGTCGCATGGCGAGCATGGTGGCCTGCAGAATATTGAGCGTATCGATTTCCTCTGCGGTAGCCAGCGCAATCGAGCAACAGAGCGCCTTGGCCCGAATTTCGTCATACAGCTTTTCGCGTCGCGATGCGGTCAGGATTTTGGAGTCCGCCAGTCCTTTGATGGGGTGGAGATCGTCCAGAATGACGGCAGCCGCAACCACTGGCCCCATCAGGGGTCCACGGCCAGCCTCGTCCACCCCCGCCCACAAGCCCGGCGTGTCCCAGGACAGGGTGACCTGTTCAGCTTTCAAGAATTTTCTGGATGGCATCGGTCGCTATTTTCGCGGTATCTCGCCGGAGTTCTTCATGCAATCCTGTAAATCGCTGTTCAACTGCGACAATTTTTTCAGGTTCCGAGATTTTGGCATCTATCCACTGCAGCACCGCATGAGCCAGCGCCTGAGGTGTGGCAGCCTCCTGCAGCAACTCGGGTACGACAAAATCGCGGCACAGGATATTGGGAAGCCCCACCCAGGGTTGCAGCTTTTTACGCTGCATGATCTGCCAGGAGAGCCAGTTCATGTTGTAGGCGATGACCATCGGCCGCTTGAACAATGCAGCCTCCAGCGTTGCAGTGCCACTGGCAATCAAGGTGAGGTCGCAAGCCGCCAACACCGCATGGGATTGCCCGGCGACGATCTGCACAACATCCTGCAGACCTGCATTGCACGCCGCTTCTTCAATTGATTCGCGCAAGGCAGGCAGCGCAGGAACTATGATTTTGATAGCACGATGTGCCCGTCGGACAAGGGCAGATGCTTCAAAAAACCTTGAAGCCAGATACTGAATCTCGGAACGCCGGCTTCCCGGCAAGACCGCCAGCACCAGATCGTCCGGGCGCAAACCAAGCGCCTGTCGCGCGGCAGCCTTGTCAGGCTGCATCGGGATCACGCTGGCCAAGGGGTGACCGACATAGGTCGCGTCAATGCCGTGGCGGGACAGCAGCTCAGGCTCGAACGGGAAGATGCACAGCACGTGGTCTACGCTGCGCCGTATCTTGGCGACCCGATCAGCCCGCCACGCCCAGACGGAGGGGCTTACAAAATGCACCGTCTTGATGCCGGCAGCCTTCAGGCCAGCTTCCAGGTCAAGGTTGAAATCAGGCGCATCAACGCCTATGAACATGTCGGGGCGCTGTAGCAGCAGCTTTTGCTTGAGATCCTTGCGGATACCGACAATTTCACGGTAGTGCCGCAGCACCTCGACATAACCGCGCACTGCCAGCTTTTCGCTGGCCCACCAGCGCTCAAACCCGCGCGCCTCCATCTGGGGGCCGCCTATGCCTCCTGCCCTCAGCTCCGGCCATCGCTCACGCATGCCATCAAGAAGCAAACCCGCCAGCAGGTCGCCGGACGTTTCGCCGGCAACGATGCCAAACCAAGGAGCACGCTCAGTCCCAGTCACTCCACGGGCCTGCAGAGTGCCGGTTTCCCCCGACATGGCAAGCTACCTGACAATGCCGCGTTGCGGCGAGGTGTTGGCCAGAAATGACGACATCATCTGGATATCGGGCTCAGCTTCAGGGTGTCCGGGTGCGAGTTCGCTGATACGCATTCTCGCCTGGTCCAGCGTCAGTCCTTCCCGGTACAAGGCCTTGTGCATGCCTTTGACTGCAGCGATGCGCTCAGGGGAAAACCCGCGACGACGCAAACCCTCGAAGTTCATCGAACGCGCCTCGGCGGGTTGCCCCTGACACATCACAAACGGCGGCAAATCCGCAAACAGCAGGGAACACATGGAAGTCATGCTGTGCGCACCCAGCCGTACAAACTGATGCACGACGGTGAAGCCCCCGAGAATCACCCAGTCGCCCACATGCACATGTCCGGCCAACTGGGAATTGTTGGCGAAGATGGTGTGATTGCCAACAGCACAATCGTGCGCAAGATGCACGTAAGCCATGATCCAGTTGTCGTCACCAACGCGGGTAACACCGCTGTCTCCCGGCGAACCGATGTTGAAAGTGCAAAACTCCCTGATGGTGTTGCGGTCACCAATCTGCAGCTCACAGGGCTCACCGGCGTATTTTTTGTCCTGCGGAATCGCCCCGAGGGAGTTGAACTGGAAAATCCGGTTGTCGCGCCCAATGGTGGTGTGGCCTTCGATCACACAGTGCGCACCTATCGTTGTTCCCTGTCCCACCTTGACATGCGGTCCAATGACCGTGTAGGGGCCGACGCTGACACTGCCATCAAGCTGAGCCCTGGCATCAACGATGGCTGTTGGATGAATTCCTGTCACAACAAATCCCGGCAATGCGATCAGGCGATGGTGCGCATGGTGCACATCAGTTCGGCCTCGCAAACCATGTTGTCAGCCACGTGAGCCACGCCCTTGAACTTGAAAACACCGGCTTTGAGGCGATCAAGCGTCACCTCCATGATCAGCTGGTCGCCGGGCTCCACAGGCCGCTTGAAGCGGGCGGCGTCAATGCCGGCAAAGTAGTAAACGGTTTTGTCATCCGGCGTCACGCCCTGCATGTCAAAAGCCAGCAAGGCCGCAGCCTGGGCCATGGCCTCAAGCATGAGCACCCCCGGCATCACCGGGCGATGAGGAAAGTGCCCGGTGAAAAAGGGTTCATTCATCGTGACATTTTTCAAGGCCTTGATGCGCTTGCCCTTTTCCAGCTCCAGTACGCGGTCAACCAGAAGGAAGGGGTAGCGATGTGGCAGCTTTTTGAGGATTTGGTGAATGTCCATCATGATTTTTCTTGCATCTTCCCCGGCACTTTGTCAGCCGTATCTTCGAGTATCTTGAGTCTCGCACGCAAGCTGTGAAGCTGTTTGAGCGTCGCTGCATTTTTTTCCCAGCTGGCATTGTCGTCGATGGGAAAGATGCCGGTGAAATGGCCTGGCGTCAAAATTGACCGGGTGACAATGGAGGCGGCGGAGACATGCACATGGTCGGCCAGGCTGAGATGCCCCAGCACCACTGCGCCCCCCCCAACCGTGCAGTGAGCTCCAATGTTTGCGCTGCCGGCGACACCCACGCAACCGGCGAGCGCCGTGTGCCGGCCTATATGCACGTTGTGGCCAATCTGGATCAGGTTGTCCAGCTTGACGCCGTTTTCGATGACTGTGTCCTGCAGGGATCCGCGATCAATGCAGGTATTGGCGCCGATTTCAACGTCATCACCAATCCGTACAGCGCCAAGCTGTTCGATCTTTTCCCAGCGGCCTTCGTGCGGAGCGAAACCAAAGCCATCCGCACCGATTACCGCGCCCGAATGGACGATGCAGCGTTCGCCGATGCTGCAATCATCGGCTACGGTGACCCGCGGTGACAGTCGCGTATCTGCACCGATTCGGACCCGACCCCCTATGACGCAATGGGCGCCAATCTGCGCTCCGGCACCCAAAATGGCCCCGGCACCAATACAGGCGAAAGCGCCGACATCAACTCCCGGCGCCAGGCTCGCAGACGGGTCAATGAATGCGGCTGGATGCACGCCGCCGACCGGGGGGAGCTGATGGCTGCGCTTCCACAGCTGCGTCACGCGAGCAAAGTAAAAATAGGGATCATCAACAATGATGCAGGCACCGCGCCGCCGCGCAGCCTCGGCAACTGCGGGACCCACCACCACGCACGCGGCAGCAGAGTGGGCAAGCTTGTTCTGGTATTTGGGGTGACTGAGGAACGTCAGGTCATCGGGGCCAGCCGATTCAATGGTGGCGAGGCGCTCAATGCTCACGTCGGGATTTCCCGCCAGGACTGCGTCAAATTCCCCGGCCAGTGCTGCGACGATATCCCCGAGTCTGAGCGTCACACGTCGCCTGCGATGTATTGGAGCTTACCGGCCCGCGTTGAGTGCCCTGATAACCTTGTCAGTGATGTCGTGCTTGGGATTGGCATACACCGCCTCCTGCAGCACCAAGTCGTATTTTTCGGTTTCAGCAACGGTTTTGACAACTTTGTTGGCGCGCTCAATGACTTGCTGCAACTCTTCATTTTTACGGGCATTGAGGTCTTCCTGGAATTCACGGCGTTTGCGCTGGAAATCCCTGTCCTGCTCGACCAGCTGTTTCTGGCGATTGGTTCGCTGGGTTTCAGACAGTGTTGGAGCCTCGCGATCAAACTTGTCGGCAAGCGACTTCAGTTGCGCACCCAGGTCGCCAAGCTCCTTCTCACGCTTGCCAAACTCCTGCTCCAGTTTGGCCTGCGCAGCCTTGGCGCTGTTGGCTTCGCGAAAAATGCGATCGATGTTGACAACGCCGATCCTGAACTCCTGAGCCTGCGCCGCGAATGCGGCGCAGGTCAGGAGACCTGCCAGAAGGAACTTGTGAAAATAATTCATTAGAAGGATGTACCAATCTGAAATTGAAATCTCTGGAGTCTATCCGTTGGCTTTTTGCTCAAGGGATTGGCAATAGCCAGGCGAAGCGGGCCCAGCGGTGATATCCAGCTGACCCCCACACCGACCGAGGAACGCAGATCCCCGAAGTTGTATTTGTCTTTCTCCCCAAATACATTGCCGGCATCAACAAAGCCAAACATGCGGAGCGTCCTGTCATTGCCGGCGCCCGGGAAGGGTGCAATGATTTCGGCATTCAGGGTGATCTTCTTCGGTCCACCGACCGAAAGGCCCTGCGCGTCACGTGGCCCGAGGGAGCCCGGTTCAAAACCGCGGACCGAGCCCAGACCGCCCGAGTAGGAATTCTTGAAAACCGGAAAAGGTTGTCCATTCAGACCCTTGCCCCAACCCACCTCGCCGTTCAGCGCAATGGTGAACTGCTTGTTAATCGGAATGTATTGCTGGGCCTGGTAGTTGCTGCGCAAAAACCTGGCGTCGCCGGCTATACCCCAGTCCCCATATACCCGCTGGAAGCGCCCGGTGGTTGGAACCAGGGCACTGTCACGCTCGTCACGCGCCCAGCCTATAGTGAGTGGAAGGGAGTTGCTCTTGGCACCAAATGTCCTGATATAGGTCTGGTATACCGTCGGGAGATTGATGCCGGAAATATCGATTTGCTCAATGCCCGCACCAAAATAAACGGTGTCCAACTCACTGAAGGGTACGCCAAAACGGATGCTGGTGCCGGTCGTTTTCAGGGCATAGTCACCCCCCTGCCCGTCGTACGGCCTGGCCGTACGGGTATAGACGTCGAGTGTGCGCGAGATACCATCGGCCGTGAAATAGGGATCCACGGTGCTCACGACAAATTGGCGGTTGAACTTGCCGGTGTTGACTTCAATGCCCAGATAGTTGCCGGTGCCAAACGCGTTTTCCTGCTTGAAACCAAAAGTCAGGGACAGTTTGTCGTTGCTGGAATAACCGGCGCCCAACTGTAGATTGCCTGTGGGTTTTTCAACCACAGCCAGGTTGAGATCAACCTGATCCTGGGTTCCAGGAACGTCCTGCGTATCAATGTTGACTTCGGTGAAGTAGCCCAAACGGTCAACGCGATCCCGGGAAAGCTTGATCTTGTCACCGTCGTACCAGGACGACTCAAACTGGCGGAATTCACGCCGTACCACTTCGTCACGCGTCCGGTTGTTGCCGCTGATATTGATCCGCCGCACATAGGCCCGGCGCGAAGGATCTCCCTGCAATACAAAGGCAACCCGGTTGTTGACGCGGTCGATTTCGGGCTTGCTCTCGACTTTCGCAAAAGCAAACCCGAAGGTTCCGTAATACTCGGTAAAGGACTTGATGGTTTGTGCGACCTGGTCCGCGTTATAGGCTTCGCCGGGTTTGATTGTCACCAGGCTCTTGAACTCTTCATCCCGGCCAAGGTAATTGCCGTCGAGCTTGACGCCGGAGACAATAAAACGCTCACCTTCGGTGATGTTGATCACCACCGAAATATCCTGCTTGTTGGGCGAGATCGCCACCTGTGTGGAATCGATCTTGAATTCGAGGTAGCCCCGGTTGAGGTAATAGGAGCGAAGGGTCTCGATGTCCGCGTTGAGCTTGGTCCGGGAGTAGCGGTCCGATTTGGTGTACCAGCTCAGCCACCCACCCGTGTTCAGATCAAACAGACCGCGCAGCGCGGACTCGCTGAACACCTTGTTTCCGACAATGCGGATTTCCTTGATCTTGGCAACATCACCTTCAGTGACACTGAAATTCACATTGACCCTGTTCCTGTCGATGGGCGTCACCGTGGTCACGACCTCGGCGCCGTACAGGCTGCGGTTGATGTACTGACGTTTGAGCTCCTGCTCTGCCCGGTCGGCAAGCGCCTTGTCAAAAGGCCGTCCTTCGGTAAGCCCGATTTCACGCAGGGCTTTTTTCAGTACGTCCTTGTCGAACTCCTTGGCACCTACAAAATCCACTTCTGCGACGGTGGGACGTTCCTCAACAATGACCACGAGCACATTGCCGCTGACCTCGAGTCGAACATCCTTGAACAGGCCCAGTCCAAACAGGGCCCGAATGGCGCTGGCACCTTTCTCGTCGTCATAGGTTTCGCCGACCCGAAATGGCAGGGAGGCAAAGATGGTCCCAGGCTCGACGCGCTGCAAACCCTCGACCCGGATATCACGGACCGTGAACGGATCCACTGCCCAGGCTGCCTGCGCTATGAGAAAGCTGGCCACCAGCGTGGAAACCGTGCGTAGCTTGAAACGATTGAAATTTTTGTGCATGAAAGTAAGGAATTAACCCAAAAGCCGGGAGACATCGTTAAACAGGGCAACAGACATCATGCCGAGAAGGATGGCAACGCCCCCCCGCTGCAGCCGGTCCATCCAGGCGTCAGACACGCTCTTGCCGGTTATCGCCTCCCAAAGATAATACATCAGGTGCCCCCCGTCCAAAACCGGCAAAGGCAGCAAATTGAGTACGCCCAGACTGACGCTGATCAAGGCCAGGAAGAGCAGATAGGTGCTCCACCCCAGGCTCGCGGACTTTCCCGCATAGTCGGCAATGGTGAGTGGGCCGCTGAGATTTTTGAGGGATGCCTCACCAACCAGCATTTTGCCCATCATTTTCAGCGTCAACACCGACACCTCCCAGGTCCGGACCGCGCCCTTCCACAAACCGTCGAACGGCCCGTGGCGCACCGTGACAAGAGCAGGCGGCGCACCAACATATGCGCCTATGCGACCGAAGGTTTGGCCACCTTCCTGCCGGATATCTGGCGTGACAGCAATGTCCAACTCCCGTCCCGCCCTCAGGATGCGCCAGATCGCGGGGGGCGCGGATTCCTGAGCCCTGGCCTGTGCGCCTGAAAACCTGATGGTTTCCCGCAATTGCTGCCCATCCACGATGGCCTGACTTCCGATACGCAACACGACGTCGCCACTGCGCAAACCCGATTTTTCTGCAGCGCCGCCTGGCATCACCTCCCCGATGACCGCCTGGGTCCAGGGTCCCAGAATGCCGATCTTGCGGAAAAGCTGAGCATCCGCGTCGGCGGCGTTGAGCTGGCTCAAAGGCAGCATCACCGTACGGGTTCCGCCCGAATCGGCGCCGGGGCTGCTGACCTCCAGCTTCACATCATGGCCACCCAGAGCCGCCCGGGTCAACCGCCAACGAAGGTCTTCAAATGAGCGCACAGCTTCCATGGCCTCGCCGTCCAGACCCGCCTGCTCGACACGCTCCCCCCCGGTCAGACCTGAACGGGCGGCAATCGAACTCGGAACAGGACTCGCCAGCACCGCTACAGGCTCCTGCAATCCGGTCCAGTTGACAAGCGCGTACAACAGGATCGCCAGAAGCAGGTTGGCCGCGGGGCCCGCAGCAACAATCGCGGCACGTGCACCCAAGGGCCGGTTATTGAAAGCCAGATGACGCTCGGCAGGATCAACGGGCGCCTCGCGCTCGTCCAGCATCTTGACGTAGCCGCCCAGCGGCAGCATGCCAATAGAAAATTCAGTCGGCTTGTTTTTGAAGCGCCACGTATAAACCGGTTTGCCAAACCCGACCGAGAATTTGAGGACCTTGACGCCACACGCCACGGCCACGCGGTAGTGGCCGTATTCGTGGACCGCAATCAGGACACCCAGGGCAACAACAAAGGCTAGCAAAGTCAGCATGGCAACACTTCCGTCAAGTCTTCAGGTTTCTGGATATCTGCCCTGCCGCGGCCCGGGCCTGCGCATCAAGCGCCAGCAAGTCCCCGATGCCACGGATTTCAGCCGGAGTGACAAGGTCCAATGTCGCCCGATTGATGGCATGGATGTGGTCAAACCGTATCTCTCCGGCCAAAAAGGCCGCAACAGCCACCTCATTGGCGGCATTGAGCACTGCCGGTGTGCCATGAGGCGCAGCCAGCACCTCCCACGCCAGCGCCAGACCCGGAAAAATCTTCTCGTCAGGAACTGCAAAGGACATGGTGGGCAAGGCCTTGAAATCAAGCGCTTTTGCCCCGGAAACAACGCGATCAGGCCAGGCCAGGCCATAAGCAATCGGCACACGCATATCCGGTGTGCCGAGTTGGGCCACCACCGAGGTGTCGCGGTACTGCACCATCGAGTGGATGATGCTTTGCGGATGAATCACGACCTCAATTTGTGCTGGATCCAGGCCAAACAGGTAACGCGCCTCTATGACCTCCAGCGCCTTGTTCATCATGGTGGCCGAGTCCACCGAAATTTTTCTGCCCATGACCCAGTTGGGGTGGGCACAGGCCTGGTCCGGCGTTACATCGCGCAAGGTGTCGGGCGCACGGGTCAGAAAGGGTCCGCCCGACGCCGTCAGTATGATTTTTTCAACACGCTCGCGCCAGACGGCCGGGTCTTCGGGCAGGGACTGGAAGATGGCGGAGTGTTCGCTGTCAATCGGCAACAACCGCGCCCCTCCGTCCCGCACTGCCTGCATGAACACCTCGCCGCCCACCACCAGAGCTTCCTTGTTGGCCAGCAACAAGCGCTTTCCGCTTCTGGCGGCGGCCATGCAAGGCGGCAACCCGGCTGCACCGACGATGGCCGCCATCACGATGTCAACCCGCTCGTCGGACGCTATGGATTCCAGTGCATCGCCCGCAAACAGGACTTCGGTGGAAAGGTCCTGCATTTTCAGGGCTTCGGCCAGGGCGCGGGCGTGCGGTTCACTGACCATCACGGCGTAAACCGGCCTGAAGCGCAGGCACTGTTCGAGCATCACAGAGGTCTGCGTGGCCGCACTGAGCGCAAACACCTCAAACCGGTCGGGGTGAGCCGCAATCACATCCAGTGTGTTGACGCCAATCGATCCTGTCGATCCCAACACCGTGACGCTTTGCTTCTTCATCTGGAGCATTTGCAAGCGCGTCAAGCGGTCACCAGCATCATGGCCAGCGGCAGCACCGGCAACAAGGCATCGATCCGATCAAGCACTCCACCGTGACCCGGCAGCAAACCGCTGGAATCCTTGGCGCCAGCGCTGCGCTTGATCAGGGACTCGACCAGATCGCCCACCACACTGAGTGCTGCCAGAAAAACCATGGCCAGCAAAGTCACCACCAGTCCCTGTTGTGCAGCAAGGCGGGCATAAAAACTCCGCCCGGTACTGTCAAATGCCAGCCAGACAATACACATGAGCAGCACCCCGACCATGCCCCCCCAGACACCCTCCCAGCTCTTGCCTGGGCTGATGGCCGGAGCCAGCTTGCCTTTGCTGAATCGCCCACCCAGGCCTTTGCCGGCAAAGTACGCGCCGATATCGGCGACCCACACCAGCAGCAACACCGACAACAGAAATTCGATACCAAGGACACGCGCCTGCACCACGGCCAGCCAGCCGACCCAGAGCGCGAGCACCCCGCCCACGAGACGGACAGCACGCGGGATTTTCGGCCAGCCCGCCACCCCGCCGCGGAGCAGCCAGGCGCCGGCCAATACCCACGCAGCACCCGTCAACCGCCACAGCAGAGGCAGCGGCGTAAGCAGCCATCCAAGGTCCCAGGACATGCCGCACAACACGACGCAACAAAAAGCGCCAAACAGGGCGCCCAGCTGGCCGCAGCCATTGAGCCGGCCCCACTCCCAGGCGCCGGCCGAGATGAGAATCAGCGCAACCACAGCGAAAGGCCAGGGCGCGGGGTAAAAAAGCGCGGGCAGCAAAATCGCCAGCAGCACCAGGGCGGTGATCACACGTTGCTTGAGCATCAGGCGGCCTTCATTGCGGTTTTTTTGCTGTCGGCGCCAAGCTGTTCCGAGGTCTGGCCGAAACGCCTCTCGCGGTTACGGTACACCTCAATCGCGGCGTCCAGCGCCGCATCATCAAAATCCGGCCAAAGCTTGTCCGAAAAATGCAGCTCCGCGTAAGCTGCCTGCCAGAGCAGGAAGTTGCTGATACGCATCTCCCCACCTGTACGAATCAGCAGATCGGGGTCGGGGACATGCGCCAGCGCCATGGCCCGGTCCAGCGCCATCTCGGTGATTTCGCTGCCCTCCTGCATCAGCTTGCGGGCCGCCTGGGCAATGTCCCAGCGCCCCCCATAGTTGAAGCACACATTGAGCACCAGGCGCTGATTGCCCTCGGTTGCCTGTTCAGCCTGCGTCAGACCGGCCTTGAATTTTTCGGACAGGCGCTGCCTGTCACCTACAAAATGCAATTGCACGCCGTTGGCTTTCAGGGATGGCACCTCGCGCGCAAGAGACAGCGCCAGGAGTTCGAGTAAACCTGAGACTTCGTCGGGCGGCCGGTTCCAGTTTTCCGATGAAAATGCAAACACGGTCAACACGCCGACACCGCGGGCGATACAGGCCTGCACGCAGCGGTTGAGCGCGCCCACCCCCTGTTGGTGCCCGGCAATACGTGGAAGGAAGCGGCGCGTGGCCCAACGGCCATTGCCATCCATCACGATGGCGATGTGATGCGGAACCGCGGTAGAACTCGTTTGAGCCATATCGGCAGTCAGTCACTGCACACAGTGCGCTTGCCTGCTGGCAACTGTCTTTTCAAGCAGGGGCCGCGGAACCGGCTTTGCCGGGCCGCAGGCGCAGTGGCCCCCTCGGGGGGGAGCGAGCTACACGCAGTGAGCGAGCGTGGGGGCAATCTAAACCGCCATGATGTCTTGCTCTTTGCCGGCGACAAGCTTGTCCACCTCGGCAATAAAGCGGTCTGTGAACTTCTGGACATCATCGTGGGCACGGCGCTCGTCGTCTTCCGACGCAAGCTTTTCCTTGACCAGTTTCTTGACGCCGTCATTGGCATCCCGGCGCAAATTGCGAATGGCTACTTTGGCGTGTTCGCCCTCGGCACGGACCACCTTGGTGAGCTCCTTGCGACGCTCCTCCGTCATGGATGGCATGGGCACACGGATCAAATCACCCTGCGCCGCAGGGTTGAGGCCCAGGTCCGAATCACGAATGGCTTTCTCGATCTTGGCACCCATGCCTTTTTCCCAGGGGGAGACGCTGATCGTGCGCGCATCGAGCAGGGCCACATTGGCCACCTGGCTGATGGGCACCATGGAACCGTAGTAGTCCACCAGCACCGTATCGAGCAGCCCTGGATTGGCGCGTCCAGTGCGGATTTTGGTCAACGCATGCTTGAACGACTCCACCGACTGCTGCATTTTCTGCTCGGCGTTGCTCTTGATCTCAACAATGCTCATGAAAGTATCTCCGATGATTTTTTTGCAGGGACCGGGTCCATCCGACAGGTCTCAAACGTGAACCAGCGTTCCCTCGTCTTCGCCCTGCACCACACGCCTGAGCGCGCCGTGCTTGAAAATGCTGAAAATCTTGATGGGCAGCTTCTGGTCGCGGCACAGCGCAAACGCCGTCGCATCCATCACTTCCAGATGCTTGCCCATGGCTTCATCAAAACTGATATTGGTGTAGCGGGTTGCCTTGGGGTCCTTCTTCGGATCCGCGGTATAGACACCGTCAACCTTGGTTGCCTTCAGGACGATCTCGGCGCCGATCTCGGCGCCCCGCAAGGCGGCCGCCGTATCGGTTGTAAAAAACGGATTTCCTGTCCCGGCCGCAAAAATGACCACCTTGCCCTCTTCCAGGTACTGCAGGGCCTTGGGCCGGACATAGGGCTCGACAATCCGCTCAATGCCGATGGCGGACATCACACGCGGCGTCAAGCCGGCCTTGTCCATGGTATCTCCGAGCGCCAGCGCATTCATGACCGTGGCCAGCATGCCCATGTAGTCTGCGGTGGCACGGTCCATGCCCACCGAGCCGCCCGCCACGCCACGGAAAATATTTCCTCCGCCAATCACCACGGCAACCTGGACCCCCATGCGGGTGATGTCCGCAATTTCCTCAACCATGCGCACAATCGTCGCGCGGTTGATGCCGAAGGCATCGTCCCCCATCAAGGCTTCGCCTGAAAGTTTCAACAAGATTCGCTTGTAGGCTGGCATGGGGGCTTTCCTGTCGTTTTTATGGGCGTAAGTTTAGCGGCCTTTCCAGAGGGCTGGCGAGATCAGGCCGCTTTGGCGGCAGCCACTTGTGCGGCAACCTCTGCAGCAAAGTCGTCGACCTTCTTCTCAATGCCTTCGCCGACAACATACAGGGTAAACGACTTCACGGTCGTACCCTTTTCCTTGAGCATCTGCTCGACAGTCTGCTTGTCATTCTTGACGAAGGACTGGTTGTGCAGGCTGACTTCCTTGAGGTATTTCTGCACGCCGCCTTCAATACGTTTTGCAACAATTTCCGGAGACTGAACAGGCTTGCCAGCAGCGGTTGCCACGGTGGCATCTTCGGCCGCCTTGGCAGCAGCCACGGAACGCTCACGAGCGACCAGCTCGGCTGGCACTTGATCGCTGGACAGGGACACCGGCTTCATGGCGGCCACGTGCATGGCGACATCCTTGGCGGCAGTTTCGTCGCCGTCGTACTCGACCACCACACCGATGCGTGTGCCATGCAGATAGGAAGCGAGCTTGCCGCCTTCAAAACGCTTGAAGCGGCGCACGCTCATGTTCTCGCCGATTTTGCCGATCAGGCCCTTGCGCACATCCTCGATCGTCGGGCCGAAGCCGTCGAGGCTGAAAGGCATGGCCCCGACCGCGGCCACGTCGGCCGGATTGCCCTTGACGATACCTTCAGCCACCGCCTTGGTGAAAGCGAGGAAGCTGTCGTTCTTGGTTACAAAGTCAGTCTCGCAATTGACTTCAACGAGCGCGCCCACAGCGCCTTCGCTGTGATAGGCGATCACGCCTTCTGCGGTGATGCGGGAGGCCGCCTTGCCGGCCTTGTTGCCCAGCTTGACGCGCAGGATTTCTTCGGCTTTTTCAAAATTGCCGTCAGCCTCGGTCAGCGCTTTTTTGCACTCCATCATCGGGGCGTCGGTTTTTGCGCGCAACTCTGCGACCATGCTTGCTGTGATTGCCATCTTCAGTTCTCCGTGTGTCTTGTTGACTTCAAATAAATAAGGGTGCCCGGCGCAAGGGCTGTAAAAAAGGGGCTACGCGAGCCCCTTTTTCGCGTCAGGCGCAGGGCCAGACCTGTCAGGCAGCTGCGTTTTCCACTTCGACGAATTCGTCGGTGCTTTCGGCAGAAACCATCTTGACGACCTCGTTGGTCGCATTGGCGCGGCCTTCAATGATCGCATCGGCGATACCACGGGCATACAGCGCCACAGCCTTGGACGAGTCGTCGTTGCCGGGGATGACGTAGTCGATGCCAATGGGGGAGTGGTTGGAATCCACCACGCCGATCAATGGAATGCCCAGTTTTTTGGCTTCCAGCACGGCAATTTTGTGGAAACCCACGTCGATCACGAAGATCGCGTCCGGCAAGGCGTTCATGTCCTGAATGCCGCCGATGTCTTTTTCAAGCTTTTCCATTTCGCGCTTGAAAGTGAGTTGCTCTTTTTTGCTCAGGGTGTCGAGACCGACTTCCTGCTGGGCTTTCATTTCCTTGAGCCGCTTGATGGAGGTCTTGACCGTCTTGAAGTTGGTCAGCATGCCGCCCAGCCAGCGCTGGTCGACAAAGGGCACACCTGCGCGCTTGGCTTCGGCCGAAACCAGTTCGCGCGCCTGGCGCTTGGTACCGACCATCAGGATGGTGCCGCGGTTGGCAGAGAGTTGTTTGACGAACTTCATCGCTTCCTCGAACATCGGCAGCGATTTTTCGAGGTTGATGATGTGAATACGGTTGCGATGGCCAAAGATGTAGGGGGCCATCTTGGGGTTCCAGAAGCGCGTTTGGTGTCCGAAATGGACGCCGGCTTCCAGCATTTCACGCATGCTTGTTGACATAAATTACTCCAAAGGTTGTGTCTAAAATCAGCGCTTATCGCCTGCGGACCTTGAAGGGCCCGCCGGCAACACCTTGAGTGGCTGATTTGCGATTTATTGCACTGAGGCGGGATGCCCTGTGTACAACCCGCTAAGTATACCATCCCTCCTCGAACAAGTGCCTTTCCTGCAGCCCGACCCGACCGTGACCGTGCCGCCGCGACCGGTCCCACCGCCTTTCGCACACTACAGAAATGATAGCTACCCTTCCTTTCTCCGCAAGGGCTAAATGCCAACTTGGCCTTCCCCGGGGAGCCGCAGTCCTTCGTCGACTCCCCATGCCCGGCTTTCCGGTTGCAAACGCATGAAAGTTGCAGTGATCGGGGCGGGGATCGTAGGCATTACCACCGCGTGGGAGCTGGCCAGGGACGGTCACGAGGTCACGGTTTTCGAGCGCCGCGGCGCTGCCGCCGAGGAAAGCAGTTTTGCAAACGCCGGCGTTCTGGCGCCGGGCTATGTCACGCCCTGGGCTGCGCCCGGCATGCCGCGCAAGGTGCTGGGCCATCTTTTGAGCCGCCATGCACCCGTCAAGCTCAGGCTGCCCCTGTCTGCCAGCGAGCTCCGCTGGATGTGGAAGTGGTGGCGCGCATGCAGGCTGGAGACCTACCTGCTCAACCGTGCACGGATGCAGCGGTTGGCCTTCTACAGCCGCGAGCGACTGCATGCCCTGACAGCGGAGCGGCAACTGGAATACGACCGGAGCTCTGGGTACATGGTTCTCTTGCGCGCCGAAAAGGACGCAAAAATGATAGAGCCCGGGCTGCAGATGCTCAGGGACGCTGGCGTCAAATTCCACCAGATGGGTTCTGACGAAGCCCGAAAGATCGAACCTGCGCTCAACCCCGACACGCCCTTCCTGGGCGCCGTCCACCTGCCTGACGACGAAGTCGCCAACTGCCGGCAATTTGCGCTCCTGCTCAAAGCCGAAGCCCAGAGCCTGGGTGTCAACTTTGAGTTCAACCGGGTGGTAACCCATCTGGATAAAGCTCATGCTGCTACTCTTTCAATAGCAGGCGAAGCGGCGCCCCGGCACTTCGACGCCGTGGTCCTTTGCGCCGGTGTCGCCTCAAGCCAGTTGCTCAGGCCACTGGGGATCAACATTCCGATGGCGGCGGTTTACGGCTACTCCGTTAGCGCGCCCATCCGTGAGCCGGTGAACGCGCCACGCAGCGCACTGATGGACGAGCGTTACAAGGTCGCTGTCTCCAGACTGGGCAACCGCGTCCGCGTGGCCGGCAGCGCCGAGATCGGCGGCTCGCCAGCCCACAAGAGCAGCAGTTCCATCCAGACCCTGTACAAGGTACTGCAGGACTGGTTTCCCGGAGCCGCCAACACCTCCCACGCGGGCGCAAGCGTGCAGGAGTGGAAGGGCGTGCGACCGATGCTGCCGGACGGCCCTCCCCTGCTGGGGGCGAGTGGCCGATCCGGACTGTGGCTGAACATCGGCCACGGCTCCAGCGGCTGGGCCTTGAGCTGCGGAAGCGCGCGGGTTGTCGCCGACCTCGTGACGGGCAAAAACCCGGACATCGATATCGACGGCTTCGGCCTGGGACGCCTTGGGCCCTGAACCTGCACAATCGGTCCATGCATGCAATCTCCAGCCTGACCACCCAGGCGCTTCACGGCGTGGAAGCCACACGCCGGCGGGAACAACAGGCCGCCATGGCGCTGCCAGCCCACACCCTGATGCAGCGCGCTGGCCTCGCCGCAGCCCGGTTGAGTCTGGCACTTGCGCCCCACGCCCGGCGGATCTGGGTGGCGTGCGGACCAGGCAACAACGGCGGGGATGGACTGGAAGCAGCGATGCATTTGCACCAGCGGGGCAAGGAGGTCCTTGTGACCTGGCAGGGGCCCGGGGACGATGCCGGCTTGCCGCCCGATGCGCGCGCCTCGCTGGAGCGAGCGCGCAAGGCCGGCCTAGCGTTTGCTGCAACGCCACCGCCGGACTTCGACTTTGCCATCGACGCATTGTTCGGCATAGGCGGCAAAGCCCATGCCCCAACCGGCCCACTCGCCCAGTGGCTGACGCTACTTCGAACCACTGAGCAACCGGTGCTGGCCATCGACGTCCCGAGCGGCCTGAATGCCGACACAGGCGCCCTTTCCTTCGCTCCTGAATCAATAGCTGCAAAGCCTTGTGAACAAAGGGCCGGAGCCCGATTTACCCTGAGTCTTTTGACACTGAAACCGGGTTTGTTCACCGGAGCCGGACGGGACATGGCAGGACAAGTCTGGCTGGATGATCTGGGTGTGGACGCGATTTCGGCTCCGGACGCCTGGCTGTTGGGGCAGGACCGCGCCGGCCGGACCAGCCGCAGTCTCCATGCCCATACCAGCCACAAAGGCAGCTTCGGCGATGTCGCCATTGTGGGCGGTGAATCCGGCCCCCACACCCACATGGCAGGCGCGGCCTTGCTGGCTGCGCGTGCGGCCCTGCACATGGGCGCTGGCCGGGTGTTTGTGGCCCTGCTCGGTGAAGCAGACCTCTCGGTAGACCCCCAGCAGCCGGAACTGATGTTTCGCAACCCGGACGCTCTGGATCTGAAAAGCCAGGTCGTCGTCTGCGGCTGCGGTGGCGGCGCTTCGATAGCGGCCATGTTGCCCCGTATCCTGTCCAGCGCCACTGCCCTCGTGCTGGACGCTGACGCGCTCAATGCCGTCGCCGCAGACCCGCAACTGCAAACCCAGCTGAAGGCGCGGCAGGGGCGCGGTTACCGTACCGTGCTGACGCCGCATCCGCTGGAGGCTGCGCGCCTTCTTGGCACCCCCACAGCCCAAGTTCAGGGCGATCGCCTGGAGGCCGCCCGACGCCTTTCAGCCACCTTCGGGTGTGTGGTGGTGCTGAAAGGATCCGGCACGGTGATTGCGGCACCCGGAGAGGTACCAGTGATCAACAGCAGCGGCAACGCACGCCTGGCAACAGCCGGTACTGGCGACGTGCTGGCTGGAATGCTGGGGGCCTGGATGGCGGACGGCGCTGAAGCATTCGCCGCAGCATGCGGCGCGGTATTTATCCACGGAAAACTGGCCGATCAATGGGATGACCCCACAACGGAGCATCCCCTGACAGCGTCCCTGCTAGCCAAGAACCATCAGGCCGATCTGCAACAAAAGCAAAAGTACCAGCGCGGATAAGTCCAGTCCGCCAATGACGGGCACCACGCGGCGAAGCGGCGTCAGCAGCGGATCAACAAGCCGGCCCAGCAAGCCCAGCATCACCGAGCCGGGCTGCACCCAGGAAAGAACAGCGTAGACCATGACCACCACAAAAGCGGTTTGCAGTGCCACGCGCACCAGCATCTTGAGCGCAAACAGCAGCACACCGGGCAACAAGGCAGGACCTGACTCGTACAGGACGGGCAGGCCACCGGACAGCAGGCCAAATAGAACCGCCCACAGCAACGCGTAAATCAGCGCAAGCAACAAAGCCGCCAGCAGGCTGGCCCAGTCCACACGCGACTGGGCCACGGTTTTGGGCAAAACGCGCCGCAAAGGCTTGACCAGCCAGTCGGTCACGGCCATCACGAAATAACCGGGCTGCGCTTGCATGTTGATGCGCAACCAGTTCATCCACGCACGCAGAAGAGCCGAGCCAATCAGCACGAAGAACAGGGTCTCCAGCAGGAAGGAAAGGATGCGGATCAACATGGTTATGACTAACGCCTGGGTTTCTTGCTTTGCTTGCGTCTGGTGCCGGTCGCAGATTTCTTTACCGCCGCTTTGAGCGCCTGGATCGGCGACTTGGGTGTCCGGCTACCAGCTGCGGTGCTGCCGCGGCCCGGCGTCCGCTGCTCAGAGCGTTTGCCACCGCGCTTATCCCCCCGCGTGTCACCGGCTGTGCGCGCCGGTCCGCGCTCATGATCAGGGAGTTCAGCTGCGCGACCGCCCGTTTTGTCTTTCATGGCACGGGCAAGCAGCTCTTCCCCCTCGCGCACCAGACGGAAATCAATCTTGCGTCCATCCAGGTCAACCCGGCTCACCTGCACCCTGACCCGCGTTCCGATGGCATAGCGGATACCGGTTCGCTCGCCGCGCAGCTCCTGGCGCGCCTCGTCGAAGCGGAAATACTCACCGCCCAGTTCGGTGATATGTACGAGGCCCTCCACATACATCGCATCGAGCGTGACGAAAATGCCAAAGCCGGTGGCCGCGGTGACCACGCCGCCAAACTCTTCACCCAGATGCTCGCGCATGTACTTGCATTTAAGCCAGGCTTCCACGTCACGGCTGGCTTCGTCGGCACGGCGCTCATTGGCGCTGCAATGCAATCCCGCCGCCTGCCATGCCAGCTGGTCCGCGCTGACCTTCTTCGGTTTTTGAGCGGGGTCCTTGACGCGGGACGCCAGACGCTTGGACAGCTTGGCCTCTGCCTCGCCCGGGGTGGGCAAAGTCGGCAACTGGTATTTGGTCTGGTTCAGCACCGCCTTGATGACGCGATGCACAAGCAGGTCGGGATAGCGGCGGATCGGGCTGGTGAAGTGTGTGTAGGCCTCGTAGGCCAGGCCGAAATGACCGGCGTTCATGGGGGTGTAGATCGCCTGCTGCATGGAGCGCAGCAGCATGGAATGGATCTGCATCGCATCGGGCCGGTCCTTGGTGGCCAGGGCGATTTGCTGGAACTCGCCGGGCGCGGGATCATCCGTGATCGTCATGCCAATGCCAAGGGCCTTCAGGTAGGTCCGCAGCATGTCCTTCTTCTCGGGCGTCGGGCCCTCGTGTACCCGGAACAGGCCTTCGTGTTTGCTGCCCGAAATGAAGTCGGCAGAACAGACGTTGGCTGCCAGCATGGACTCCTCGATCAGCCGATGCGCCACATTGCGCGTGCGTGGGATGATTTTCTCGATGCGTCCGGCTTCGTCGCAGACGATCTGGGTCTCGGTGGTTTCAAAGTCCACCGCGCCGCGCACGCCACGCTCCTTGAGCAACGCCTGGTAGACGTCATGCAGGTCCAGCAGGTGCGGCACCAGCGCCTTGCGCTGGGCCGCTTCCGGCCCGCGCGTGTTGGCCAGGATGGCGGCGACTTCGGTATAGGTGAAACGCGCGTGGCTGAACATCACAGCCGGGTAAAACTGGTAGGCGTGGACTTCACCCTTGGCGGTGACAAGCATGTCGCAAACCATGCACAGGCGCTCGACGTTCGGGTTCAGCGAACACAGACCGTTGGAGAGCTTCTCCGGGAGCATGGGGATCACGCGCCGCGGGAAATAAACACTGGTTGCACGGTCGTAGGCGTCAATGTCGATCGCGCTGCCGGTTTCCACATAGTGGCTCACGTCGGCAATCGCGACCAGCAGACGCCAGCCTTTGCCGCGGCCGACCTTGGCCGGCTCGCAATACACCGCATCGTCGAAGTCACGCGCGTCTTCACCGTCGATGGTCACCAGCGCAATGTCGGTCAGGTCCACGCGGCCTTTTTTGTCGGCAGGCCGCACAGCGTCCGGCAACGTGCGGGCCAGCGCCAGCGCGGCGTCGCTGAACTCGTGCGGCACACCGTATTTGCGCACCGCAATTTCAATTTCCATGCCCGGGTCGTCGATTTCACCGAGCACCTCCTTGACGCGGCCCACCGGCTGGCCAAACAGCGCCGGCGGCTCGGTCAGCTGGACCACCACGATTTGTCCGGGCTTGGCCGTGCCAATGGCGCCCTTGGGGATCAGCACATCCTGGCCGTAACGCTTGTCCTCAGGCGCGACCAGCCAGACCCCACTTTCCTGCAGCAGACGGCCAATGATGGGGTTGGCCGAACGCTCAATGATCTCGGTGACGCGCCCTTCGGGCCGGTTTTTGCGGTCGTGCCGCACGATGCGCGCCTTGACACGGTCTTTGTGCAGTACCGCCCGCATCTCGTTGGGCGGGAGATAGATGTCGGCTTCGCCGTCGTCGCGCAGGACAAAGCCGTGTCCATCGCGGTGTCCGGAAACAGTTCCTTCGAATTCTGCGAGCAGCCCGGCGCCCTGGCCGCTGCTGTGTGTGCTGGTTTTGATAAGTGATCTCTTTTCTTGAGATGGTTAAAGTGAAATGAATCGCCTTGCCCCTGGGCAAGGCTGCTGATTCGTTATGCTGGATGGTAGTTGGGCATCACAAAAAGCGGCACGGGGCTGGCTCAGCGCACGCCCGGTTTTTCGTACCTGTGTGGACTTTATATCCTGCAGCACGATCGAATTTTTTGAAGTCGGGGACAGAAAAATGATTCTGTAATGGTACACTGCTGGCTGTGCCCGGGTGGCGGAATTGGTAGACGCGCACGGTTCAGGTCCGTGTATCGCAAGATGTGGAGATTCGAGTTCTCTCCCGGGCACCAGATACATCCAGCCCAGCGAAAAAGCTGGAAAACAAAGGCTACTGCCCCACCGAGTCAGTAGCCTTTTTGCTTTCCGGTGCGCATCCAGCGCACCGCATGCTCAGACCGGCATGGCCACCAGGTCGTGCCCTTGCGTACCCACAATGCGGGCCTTCGTAAATTCGCCGACCTTGAGTGTTTTGCTGATTTTCTCTGGCGGCAGCAACTTCACGCTGCCATCAATCTCGGGCGCGTCGGCATAACTGCGGCCCAGGCCACCTTTTTTTCCCATCCCTGGCGCTGAATCGATCAGTACCTGCATGGTTGCACCCACACGTTGCTGCAATTTCGCACTGGACACGGCTTCCGCAACCGCCATGAAGCGCGCACGTCGCTCTTCGCGCACTTCAAAAGGCAACATGCCGGGAATGTCGTTCGCCTTGGCACCATCGACAGGGCTGTAAGCAAAGCAGCCCGCGCGGTCTATCTTCGCCTCGCGCATGAAATCGAGCAGGTCGGCAAACTCGGCTTCTGTCTCCCCCGGGAAGCCTGCAATGAAGGTGCTGCGGATGACAATCTCCGGGCACATCTCACGCCAGCGCGCAATGCGCTCCAGATTTTTCTCACCACTGGCGGGACGCTTCATGCGCTTGAGCACATCGGGATGGCTGTGCTGTAAAGGTACGTCCAGGTAGGGCAATACCTTGCCGGTCGCCATCAGCGGGATCACCTCATCCACACTTGGATAGGGATAGACGTAGTGCAGCCGCACCCACGCACCATAGGGTTCAGCAATGTCGCCCAGCGCCTGTACCAGCTCCAGCATGCGGGTCTTGACTGGTTTTCCATCCCAGAAACCGGTACGGTATTTGACATCCACTCCGTAGGCGGAGGTGTCCTGGCTGATCACCAGCAGCTCCTTGACCCCGCCTTCAAACAGCGCACGGGCTTCGCTGAGCACATCGCCGATCGGACGGGACACCAGATCACCGCGCATCGATGGAATGATGCAGAAGGTACAACGGTGGTTGCAGCCTTCACTGATTTTCAGGTAGGCATAGTGTCTGGGTGTCAGCTTGATGCCCGCAATGCCAAATGAATTGGGCACCAGGTCCACAAAGGGGTCGTGGGGTTTGGGCAGGTTCAGGTGCACGGCGTCCATGACTTCCTGGGTTGCATGCGGGCCGGTCACTGCCAAAACGCTGGGGTGCATCTGCCGGACAAGGTTGCCCCCGCCCTCGCCTGCCTTGGCGCCGAGGCAGCCGGTCACGATGACCCGGCCGTTTTCAGCCAGCGCCTCGCCAATGGTGTCCAGACTCTCCTTGACCGCGTCGTCAATAAATCCGCAGGTGTTGACGATCACCAGATCCGCACCTTCGAAGGTTTTGGATGTCTGGTAGCCCTCGGCATTGAGCTGGGTAAGTATCAGTTCGGAATCGGTCAATGCCTTGGGGCAGCCCAGACTGACAAACCCCACACGGGGTGCTTTGTTCGGGGAAGGCGATACGGTGGACGACAGGGCTTGACTCATGCCTCTATTGTCTCAGAGAGCACCCGGGTTGCCTCGGGAGGGGTCTCTCTGGCCGCCGGCCAGCGCACTTAGCGCTTGACGCCCAGCGCGGCCAGCATCTGCTCACTTTGCTTTTGCATCTGCTCCTGCATTTGCGTGAACACGGATTTTGACTGCTCGACGTAGCTGCCCATCATGCCCTGCATCATCGGCGACTGGGCATTGACGAATTGCGCCCACATCTCGGGCGACAGTCCCTGCGACTGCTCAGACATTTTGACCTGCAAGTCCATGAAGGACTGCACGTTTTTTTCGAGGTAGCTGCCCATGAAACCCTGCATGGCATTGCCGTAGAAACGGATGATGTTGCCCAGCACAGCCTCGGTAAACATCGGCGCACCACCGGTCTCCTCTTCCAGGATGATCTGCAGCAAAATGCTGCGCGTCAGGTCCTCATTGGTTTTGGCATCGCGCACCACAAAGTCGGCACTGTCCATGACCAGATGCTTGACATCGGACAGCGTGATGTAAGTCGAAGTGTCGGTGTCGTACAGGCGACGGTTCGGGTACTTCTTGATCACCCGTTGCGCAGGCGCTTTGGCTGGAGTTGCGCGACCCGCAGTTGTAGCGGAGGAACTGCCCGGGGGCTGCGATGTGTCAGATGCCTGGTTTTTCGACTGACTGCTGGGCTTGCTTTTTGGCACTGCACGAACTCCTTGAATCCCTACCGTTGCGATGCATCGGTTTTGCATTCATTCTAGGAAGTATGCTTACCAAAAATCCCCTTGGTTTACCCTGTGTGGTGACACGGTGATGTCACGGGTAAACAAAAACAAAGGGAATTGGTAGGCGCGATTGGACTCGAACCAACGACCCCCACCATGTCAAGGTGGTGCTCTAACCAGCTGAGCTACGCGCCTAAGGACTGTTCGACCTCGCCATTGTAGCAGGACAAACTTGGCCCCCCACGCTCGTTCACTGCGTGTAACTCTCTGCCCCCGTGGGGGCGTGTTTTCCTTGGGACGGCCCGGCGGAAAATTGGCCCCCACGCTCGTTCACTGCGTGTAACTCTCTGCCCCCCGAGGGGGCGTGTTTTCCTTGGGACGGCCCGGCGGAAAACTTCACGGTTCTTGTAAACAACTGCGTTTGTCGCGTCAGCGACGCCTGGCCGAGCGGACGCCGGGCACGTCAGCCACAACGGCAAGCACCTGGTTCAGCCTGCCCGACTCAGCCACCTCCACCGTGAAAGTCATCCGCGCCGTGCCGCCGCGGCTGTCCTTCACCGACTGGGTCAGCACGCCAATGACATTCATTTTTTCCTTGGCAAAGACTTCGGAGATGTCGCGCAGCAAGCCCTGCCTGTCAGCGGCTTCAATGGCGACATCCACAGGATAGACCGAGCCGTCAGCGCTTTTTTGTTCGTTCCACTGAACCTCAATAACGCGGTCCGGGCTGCCACCGGCCATGTTTCTGAAGTTGCTGCAGTCGCTGCGGTGGATGCTGACGCCTTTGCCTTTGGTGACAAACCCCAGAATCGCATCAGGCGGCGCCGGTTTGCAACATTTGGCCAACTGGGTCAACAAGGACGCGATGCCGACCACAAGCACGCCGCCCTTGCCTTTACGCTCGCCCGACCTGTCAGGCTGCCGCGCCTTCTTGGCCAGGACATAGTCATCCTGTGTCAGGGCGGGCTCTGGAGGTTTGAGCAGGTTCTCAATGGTGCGAAGCGACAACTCGTCCTTGCCCACCACTTCAAACAGGTCATCAGCACTTTTGAAACCGAGTTGCGCCGCCACGTCCTCCAGCTTCATGGCGGTCTTGCCCTCACGCTGCAACAGCTTTTCCACCGCCTCGCGTCCGCGCGCCACCGTCTGGGCCATCGCCAGCACGTTGAACCAGGCCCGCACTTTCGAGCGGGCGCGGGGGCTGGCCAGGAAGCCCAGCTCGGGATTGAGCCAGTCACGCGAAGGGCCGCCCTCCCTGGTCGTGATGACTTCCACCGTCTGCCCGTTCTGCAGCGGCGTGTTGAGCGGCACCATCGCACCATCGACGCGCGCTCCCCGGCATCGATGCCCCAGGCTGGTGTGCACGCTGTAGGCAAAGTCCACAGCCGTGGCACCCTGCGGCAGCTCAACAATGGCCGCCTCCGGTGTCAGCACGTAGATGCGGTCCTCGAACAAACCCGGTCCGGCGCCACCGGTTTGGGCCGATGCCGATCCGGAAAGATCACGCTCCCACGCCAGCAACTGCCGGAGCACGGCAATTTTTGCGTCGTATTCGCTGTTGGCCGACACGCCGCTGTACCCCTTGGAGCCAGCCTCCTTGTAGGCCCAATGCGCGGCCACACCATGCTCCGCGTGGTCATGCATGGCCTGGGTTCGGATCTGTATCTCGACTGCGCGCTGTTGGGCGTCGCGCACCACGGTGTGCAGGGACTGGTAGCCATTGGACTTGGGCTTGGCGATGTAGTCGTCAAACTCGCCTGCGACCGGGGTGAAATGCGAATGCACAAACCCGAGAGCGGCATAACATCCATTCACATCCGCGGCAATCACACGCAAGGCGCGGATGTCAAACACCTGCCCAAAGTCCAGCGACTTGCCCCGCATCTTCTTGACAATGCTGTAAATGTGCTTGGGCCTGCCCTGCACCAGCGCCGCAATACCGCTGCGGTTCAGGTCGCGCTCCAGCTGGGCTCGCAGGGCCTCCATGAAACCTTCGCGCTCGGTGCGTTTTTCATCCAGCAGGCGCGCGACGTCTTTGTAGGTGTCCGGCTCGAGAAAACGGAACGCCAGGTCTTCCATCTCCCACTTGATCTGCCAGATGCCAAGCCGGTTGGCCAGGGGCGCAAAAACGTGCAGGGATTCGCGCGCGATATCCACAGGGGCCTGCTGGCGGATCAGCGCGAAGTGACGCAATGTCTGAAGGCGGGAAGCCAGCCTGAGCATGACAACCCGAAGGTCCCGCGAGAACGCCAGCAGCATCTTGCGCACGTTTTCAGCCTGTGCCGCCGGACTGTCCGTCAGTTGCGCACTGGAATTGGCAGTCCTCGCCTGCTTCTGCACATTGACCAGTTTGGTCGTCTCCATCGCCAGAGCGGCAAAGTTGGCGCCAAACGCCTTGGTGATGACCTCCAGCGGCTTGTTCAGGTGCTCGCAGGCATGCACCAGGTAGGTCGCAGCCTGCATGGCTTCGGAGCCGCCTATGGCCTTCAGAATGGCCGCGACCGCATCGGCATGCGCCAGGATGTTTTCGCCGGTGTCCAGCGTTTCACCGGCAATCAGTGGCTCGGCAAACGCACGGGCCCGCACCAGCGCATGCGGCTGATCCGGCAAGCTCTCGGCGGTGGCCGTCACGATGGACGCGTTGACTGCAGGCGCTATGGGCGAGGCGCCCAGACCCGCCCCTGTATTTTTCATGGCTGGAAACAAACCCGGTCAGACAAAAAGAAAATCTCCCACGGTGGTGACCTGATCCTCCGCGACCAGCGTAGGTGCATGTCCCACACCTTCAAACTCAACCAGACGAGCCTTGGGGCCCCGCCGCGCCATCGCCAGCGCGGTGGCGTGGCTGAGGAGGTCTGATTGCGCGCCCCGCAGGATCAAGGTTGTCGCCTGCACCTGGTCATAGAGCTGCCACAACATGGCTTCACCCGCCCGGGCCGATTCTTGCGTTGCAGCGCGCAAGGGCACGGCAATGGCAGGGTCGTAGTGAAGCATGACGCTGCCATCAGATGAGCCCGGAACCGGTTTGACCATATGCCGCGACAGCTCAAGCCACTGC